>NZ_BPLI01000030.1:0-140632 GCF_019656175.1 Bacillus sp. BML-BC051 | reverse complement strand
TCAAATCCTGTCTTCCCGATTTTCCAAAAACATGGGGCCTTAGCTCAGCTGGGAGAGCGCCTGCCTTGCACGCAGGAGGTCAGCGGTTCGATCCCGCTAGGCTCCACTTTTTAATATCATTTATGGCGGTGTAGCTCAGCTGGCTAGAGCGTACGGTTCATACCCGTGAGGTCGGGGGTTCGATCCCCTCCGCCGCTACCATAAAGGACCTTTAGCTCAGCTGGTTAGAGCAGACGGCTCATAACCGTCCGGTCGTAGGTTCGAGTCCTACAAGGTCCACCATTAGACGTTTCTATCTCGGAGGTATACCCAAGTTCGGCTGAAGGGATCGGTCTTGAAAACCGACAGGCGGCGAGAGTCGCGCGGGGGTTCGAATCCCTCTACCTCCTCCATTTTTTTCTAAAGTAAATATTTTATCATCGCGGGGTGGAGCAGCACGGTAGCTCGTCGGGCTCATAACCCGAAGGTCGCAGGTTCAAATCCTGTCCCCGCAACCAAATGGTCCCGTGGTGTAGTGGTTAACATGCCTGCCTGTCACGCAGGAGATCGCCGGTTCGACCCCGGTCGGGACCGCCAGTTTTTACATAAAGGCTCGGTAGCTCAGTCGGTAGAGCAGAGGACTGAAAATCCTCGTGTCGGCGGTTCGATTCCGTCCCGAGCCACCATTTTGAAATCGCAAGCCGACTTAGCTCAATTGGTAGAGCAACTGACTTGTAATCAGTAGGTTGGGGGTTCAAGTCCTCTAGTCGGCACCACTTTCAAAATGAGCCATTAGCTCAGTTGGTAGAGCATCTGACTTTTAATCAGAGGGTCGAAGGTTCGAATCCTTCATGGCTCACCATTTATAATTTAATGCGGGTGTAGTTTAGTGGTAAAACAAGAGCCTTCCAAGCTCTGGTCGAGAGTTCGATTCTCTTCACCCGCTTTTCAATTATGGGCCTATAGCTCAGCTGGTTAGAGCGCACGCCTGATAAGCGTGAGGTCGATGGTTCGAGTCCATTTAGGCCCACCATAATTGTTCCGCAGTAGCTCAGTGGTAGAGCTATCGGCTGTTAACCGATCGGTCGTAGGTTCGAGTCCTACCTGCGGAGCCATATTACAGAGAAGTACCCAAGTGGCTCAAGGGGCTCCCCTGCTAAGGGAGTAGATCGCGAACGCGGTGCGAGGGTTCGAATCCCTTCTTCTCTGCCAGAACTGGCCCGTTGGTCAAGTGGTTAAGACACCGCCCTTTCACGGCGGTAACACGGGTTCGAATCCCGTACGGGTCATACTAAAAGAGATAGCATAATCTGCTATCTCTTTTTTGTTGTGTAAAAGTAGACTTTGGATAGTCTGCTTTTTTTTATGGATTTCTTGTGGCTTTAGTGCTTGATAGTAATCATTGTAATAAGTTGTAGGAGATTTATATATATACACTTATTTTTGCAACCTTTTTATTCTCTCATTCGACTATATTAGTAAAGGGAGGAAGAAATAAAAATGGACATAGCGTATCTAGTAAAACAAGCAACAAGAGGAAATGATCAAGCATTTGAACAACTTATTACTTTTGTTCGCCCAAAACTATATCGAACAGCCTATTCTTATGTAAGAAATGAACAAGATGCACTGGATATATACCAAGAAACAATTTATGAAGCATATCTTTCATTGAGAAAGTTAAAAAAGCCGGAGAAATTTCAAAGTTGGATTACTAAAATTCTTGTTTTTAAATCCATTGATTTTGTAAGAAAATCCTCTAGACAATTTGTTGCGAATGATGAAATGTTTTCTAATTTATGTACAGAAGAGAGCATGAATAAATTAGAGCAATCGTTGGATTTAATCGAGGCATTTAATTTCTTAGATCCTACTTACAAAACTATTATTGTATTAAGGTATTATCACGATTTATCTATTAAGGAAATTGCTGAGATTCTTAATTCTCCAGAAGGAACCGTAAAATCTCAATTACATCGAGCAAAGCAAGCCTTACGCCCCATTTTAAAGGAGGGATATAGTTATGAATAAAGAAGAATTTAATCACCATATCAATGATATTCCTATACCAGAAGACCGGTTAATTCAAAGAGAAAAAACAGCCATGCTTCAAGCTAAGAAAAATCAATACCGTAGAAAAAAAACAATCAAGTATTCTAGTCTTGTTGCTTGTGGAATATGTGTTTCTCTCTTAGGTTCTGGATTCATTTCTCCTACTATGGCAAAGACATTATCGAGTGTTCCAGTTATAGGCTCCATTTATGCACAATTTAATGATATTGCTTCTGATAAAATTGAAAAGGATGAGCTTGCTACATCAATTGAGAGACAAGATAAGCATAGTGGCTTAACGATGAATGTGAAAGAGGCTGTTTACGATGGTGGACGTTTAGTGGTCACGGTGGAATACAAAGGAGAAAACCCTATTTCCAAAAGTAATGAAGAGAAAGCTGGATTTAGTTATGTAACCATTAATGGGAAAGAAGTTAGAGCTGCAATAGGTTCTACTGCACAGAAGTCAAAAGGACAAAACACTATTATTGAGCAGCATGAATTTACTCTGGCTAATTACGGTGAATTTGGTGATAAAATTGATGTTTCCGTCCATGGGAAAGATTTATTTGGACAAACAGGAACATGGAACGTAGCATTTCCTCTTACAAAAGTTGAAGGTGAGATTCGTAAATTTACTCCTAATATAAAAACATTAACGAAAGATAATCTGTATGCATTAACAGTAGATCAAGTAATCTTTTCTTCACTTTCAACGAGGATTGATTTGACCTTTGATTATCCAAAAGAAATGGAAGCTAATGATAGCTGGCCAGCACTTGATTATACTGTCACTGATGATAAAGGAAAAATCTACGAAGGAGTCAGCTTGCAAGTTGGTAGCACGGGATTATACGGACACCATGTTGTTTTAGCTCTTCCACCGATGGATAATCCTCCAAAATCGTTAACAATTGAGCCCGCGTATCTTAGTGGTCTAAATGATACATTAAAAAATGGAGGTGCTGAAGATTTGAAAACGACTGTGTTGCTACAATAATTGAAGAGCTTGGCTAGGTTTCCATGTCTATTGAATGTTAATAAATGATGGTATGTTAATTTGACGTGTATGGAAAAAACATCGATATCCAGCTAAGATAAATTTGTATCCATATAATCAAAAGACGCTATTCTTTTTGTAGAAATATGCAGAAAGGATGGCGTTTTTTATGCTATTATCATTGTCGAGTTTTGTTGGTAAGTCTATATAGTGCAAAAATCGCTGGAATAATTTCCTTTACCGACAAAATACCTTTCACAATCTAAAGAAAACGCCTCCATTGAGATTGATTTCATACTTGATTTAATAACTTTACACTCTATGTGAAAAAGTTCACAAATAGGTCATAATTTGTGAAGTAATTCACAATAATACGTGCTACAATATGAATGTAAAGAAGTTAAACAACATTAAATTAGTATTTTAATTAATTACTTAAACAATCATAAAAAAATAGATGTGAACAATAGAGAGGGGAAATTAACATGAAAAAAGGTATCAATCGTGTAGTATTAGTAGGAACAGGAGCTGTAGGTTGTAGTTACGCTTACTCAATGATCAACCAAGGTGTAGCTGAAGAATTCGTACTTGTAGATGTTAATGAAGCAAAAGCAGAAGGAGAAGCAATGGACTTAAGCCATGCGGTACCATTCTCTCCATCACCAACAAAAGTTTGGAGCGGTAGCTATGCAGATTGTAAAGATGCAGATTTAGTAGTTATCACTGCTGGATTACCACAAAAGCCAGGTGAAACTCGTTTAGATTTAGTTGAGAAAAACACAAAAATCTTTAAACAAATCGTTCGCGGTATTATGGATAGCGGATTCGATGGAATCTTCTTAATCGCAACTAACCCAGTTGATATTTTAACTTACGTAACTTGGAAAGAATCTGGTCTACCAAAAGAGCGCGTAATCGGTTCTGGTACTACTTTAGACTCTGCTCGTTTCCGTTACATGTTAGGTGACTACTTAGATGTAGATCCACGTAACGTTCATGCTTACATCGTTGGTGAACACGGTGACACTGAACTTCCAGTATGGAGCCACGCTACTATCGGTGTACAAAAACTAGAAACAATCTTAGCTAACAACGAACAGTACAAACAAGAAGACTTAGATAAAATCTTCGAAAACGTACGTGATGCAGCTTACCATATCATCGAGCGTAAAGGTGCAACTTACTACGGAATCGGTATGTCACTACTTCGTGTAACTAAAGCAATCTTAAGCAACGAGAACAGCGTATTAACTGTATCTGCATACCTTGAAGGACAATATGGTGAGAAAGATGCTTTCGTAGGTGTTCCAGCTGTTATTAACCGCGAAGGTGTACGTGAAATCGTAGAACTTGAGCTAAATGAAGATGAAAAAGCGAAATTCGCTCATTCTGTAAAAGTATTAAAAGAAACAATGGCACCAGTACTATAATAATTGCTAAATAATTAAGAGGCGGGAAACTGCTTCCTACCTCTTAATTTTTATATAATTTAAAGGATTTACCGAAAGGTTACTTTCGTCGTGGAACTGAGAAGCTACCACTTCAAGCTTTGCTAAGTGGCGAGTAGTTCACTATAAATTCCTTTTCCGGTTTCCCTTGTATATCCCCAATATACCCCTTTTGCTGGATAAGGGTCGTTTATAGAAAAGAGCACTCTACTTTACGTAGAGTGCTCTTTATTATTATTTTTTAGGAGTTAATCCTAATTTCTTTAAAATATCTGCAAGTGTACCGCTTTTTGATTTTTCAACAGGCATTTGTGATTTAGATGCATCTGGCCCTTTTTTCAAGAAGTTCTTTTCAACGAAACGAATATCTTTTTCGTCGATAATACCATCTTTGTTAAGGTCGCCGTCTTTCACAGATAGTCCTTTTTTACCAAAGTTGCTGGCGATAATTTCTGCATCTTTCACATCGATTACTTTATCTCCATTTACATCACCTGCAAGGTTTTCATCAAAGCGTGCATAATAATATTGGCCAAGTAGCTTACCGTCTTTTTCGGTACCTAATTTCGTTGTTAGTCGGCTTGTTAAATGTCCTGGAACTTCTACGTACAAGTTGTAGTCGCGTTTATTAACAGGAAGTCCATTCAGTTTGAAGTAACCGTATTTATCAAGTGAGCCTTCAAACTTATGACGATAAGAATCTGTTGCATATACTTTTACGCCAAGCTTTGTATAATCGAATTTCTCATCTAAATAGCCACGTTCATTTAAGAATGCACCAGGTTTAATATTACCTCCTACTAGTGAGTTTAAAGACATCACTGAGAATGTTTGATCTTGAAGGACACGCATTCTGTTTGGCTCTAATTCACCTTGTTTCCAGTAAGCAAACACTGCTAAATCTAATTGAGCATTTGCTTCATAAAATTCATCATTTTCTACTTTGAAAGTTACATCAATGAACGGGAAATCACCATCTAACCCAGCAAAGTTTTTGTCATCGATAGCTCCGCCTACTGTAACAGAACCTTCTTCTAATTTCGGTTCATTCACTTTTGCCGTTACACCTTTTTCAGAAAGGAGCTTTTCAAAAGCTGGATTTAATTTCGCATTTGCAAATTTGAAGTTTTTCTCTAGGAATTTTACGTTAAATTCTCCAGATACAAATTGTTTCACATGTTTCGCGTTTAGCGTCACAGTGAATTCATCATCTTTATATAATTCCTTTTTATCGTAACTAGCTTTTGCATATTGAGCGCCTTGCGGGATAAACCAATAGTTATTTACACCGCTTGGGTAGTCAGGACCTGCAGTTGCATAATCGAAAATATATACGCCTGTATTCATTGGGCCTTCCACCTTAAAGGATTCAGGAGTAATGCCAACTTTAAAGTCACCATTTGCATTAATAGGCAAAAACTTATGCAAGTATGGAGAATAATCATAGTACATAACACCGTTCGCTTCTTGCGTAATGTTAAATCCTTTTCCTTTTAAGTAGTCAACGTTAGAATCATATACATTTCCTTTAATCCATAGTGCTTTTTTACCGTCTTCTACTGTATAGTTTTCTTCATTTAATTCATAAATACCAGGCTGTAAGCCAGTTAATTTCACTTCTGGCGGTGTATTATCAATTACGACATAATCACCTTTCACACGTGCTTTCCCGGCTTTATCATAGCCAACAAATTCAATTGTGTAATCTCCTTCTGGTAAGTCGATTTTCTCATCACCAATTGGTTTTGCAGGATCATTTGTAAAAGGATATACTCTGCCGTTAAAGAATGAATCTAAGTAGTAATATACATCCGTTTTTAGTCCACTCGTGTTTAACGTTCCGATGAAGCCGAGAGCCTTATTTGTTTTCGAATCTTTCACGATAAGATCTAACGTCTCCAGTTCGCTGTTTAATTGGAATGCCCCGTGCAAATACGATTCACGGTATGGATTGAATTTAGATGTATCAGTTGAGATTGTTTTTCTTGATAATAGTGCATTTTCAATACCAGGCTCTGATACGCGAATAGAGAACGGAATTTGATACGTTTCTTCTTTATTTTTCGTGTTTGTAATATGGATGTATCCTTCATATCGGCCTTGCTTTGCACCAGCTGGAATATTAATTTTTGCTTCAATTTCATCTGATTTGCCAGCATCAATTGTAATTGTTTCAGCAGTAGAAACTTTTACACCGTTTGCGGTAGCATCGTTAATAGCAGAAGATGCTGGTGTATAAGAAATTTCTGTTTTAAATTCTTTCTTCTCTTGTTTATTGCGGTTTTCAACTTTAATTTTTCGTTTTTGTTCAAGAGATTCCCCGTCTTTTTGATAGTACTTACCGAATGCAATGGATCCAGTTTCTTCGGGTACTTCAATCACTTCATCATTGACAACAGTTTTTGTCGTATCTAACACTTTAAAACTTGTTTCCGTGTGAACAGAGTTATAAGCATCTACTCGTCCAGCTCCCACTTCATATACGGAATACTTTTCTTTTAAATCGTCAGCCGTGTTCATAAGAGATGTTTTTACATCAAATGGAGAGTATTCTGGATGCTCTTGCAAAATAAGAGCAGCAACGCCAGCGATATGAGGAGATGCCATGGATGTTCCTTGCATACGTTCATAGGAAACATCGTAGTTTTCGCCCTCTTGCGGGTCGTTAATATACTCAGGTACTGTTGAAAGTACAGCAACACCAGGCGCTGTAATATCAGGTTTAATATCATCATTTGATGTAACCGGGCCGCGTGAGCTAAAGTCTGCAAGATGATCGCCTTCTGTTTGAATGTAATTGATTTCATCGAAAGTTAAGGATGTTTTGCCTTGTTCAATTTGAGCTTTTAGTTTTTCGCCATCTTCTTTCGTTAGGCGGAATGCAGGAATGTATTTTGTGCTTTCGCCAATGTAGTAAGAAATTTCTCCATCCACATTGTTATAAATAATAACTGCCTTTGCACCAGCTTGTTTCGCATTTGCGATCTTTTCATCAAATGAGATTGTACCGCGTACAACGAGAGCGATTTTTCCTTTTACATCCTTTTTACTAAACTCATCAGGAGTACCGATTCCGACAGATTCAATAGGTAGAGATTGTCCTTTGAAATCTTCTATTTTATCAGTGAAGTTTTTGCCGAATAAAATTAGGTTAGGGAATTGTAATTGTCCAGCATGACCTGATAGTTTTGGTAAGGAAATAGAGCTATCACTTGCTCCAACTGTAATAGCAAATGGAGAAGCACCTGGTGATCCGAGTGTCGCTGGATTTGGACCAGAGTTCCCAGCAGCAACGACTGTAACAACGCCCGAAAGCATCGCGTTATTGACAGCGATAGACGTTGGATCAAGCGGATTGTTGCTATCGTCACCTAACGATAAGTTAATGACGTTCATACCGTCAGAAATAGATTTATCGATTGCAGCGATAATACCAGAACTATCTCCGCTTCCATAAGGACCGAGTACACGATAGTTATACAGTTCAATGTCAGGTGCAACACCTTTTACTGCGGAATCTGATTTGTTTTTCTTTTGAGCAGAAACGATACCTGCTACGTGAGTACCATGCGCAGTGTAGAAGGAAGAACCACGATCATCAAATTCAGGAGCACCAGATTGTTGCCACTCTGTATAAGTTGTTTCCATCGGATCTGCATCGTTATTAATAAAGTCCCAACCTTTTACGGAGTTTGGGTCTACCTTACTAGAATCTTCACCTGCTTTTGCGCGATAGCCTTTATACACGTCTTTTAAGTCAGGATGATTGTAATCAATACCTGTATCTAATACACCAACTTTAATTCCTTTTCCAGTAATGCCCTCGCTATGTAACTTATCTACTCCAATTTGCGGAATGCTATCTGTTAGTTTTTGAGGTGCTTTCTGCTCTGCTTGTTTTGGTAAATTTAATTTCACTTCGTAATCTTTCCAAATACGTTTTACAACGCCAATTCGTAACAATTCTTCCACTGTATTTGCAGGTAACGTGAGAGCAACACCATTTATCGCATGCTTATAAGAACGTTTAATTTGTACAGACTGGAAATTCCCTGACTTTACTGATGGGCTGAATTGATAAAGACGTTTTAATCCTTTTTGGAATTCCTCATGTTCTTGATCAATACGTGCTTTTATATTTTCAGGAGCAGCTTGTAATCCTTTTTCTTTTTGTTTTAATTCATTAATCTTTACTGGAGCCGTTTGAAATTCTACAATGATATTTACTGGTTCGGAACTACTCGTATTAATATCTGGCGAAATAGTAAAACCAGGATTGGCATCTAACGTTTGTAATGCCTGGCGCTGTTCTTTAGAAAGTTTTGATAGTAAAGACTGGGCGTTTGAAGAGTCAATTTGGTTAATAGGGTTTTCAGCAAGTACATTGAACGGAAGGGCAGTTGAAAATAGAACGCCAGCCGTTACAATTCCGGTAACAAAACGATTTTTCTTTTTCATATATAGGCCTCCGATAATTTATATTTTAAAATTTATTTCTCCACGCCTGGTGTTTGCTCTGCATGGAATGTCCAGTTTAGCTGTAAGGAATCACCCTGGAATTTATTTTGATTTTGGTCGTTGTCTTCAAAGGAGAAGAGCACGTGTAAATAATCTGTTTCACCAGATTTAATACCGTCTATTAAGTTATAACGTTCTAGAGATGTAGATACATCTTCAGGTTTCATAGTTTTTAATTCTGATAGTTTTGTTTCCCACAAAATTTCATGATCATCGTTTGGATTAGATGGCTTTCCATCATTCACTAAAAATTTGACGATGATGTGATCGCCTAAATCTTCACCATCATTATTTTGCTTTGCATCTGTAACTTCATAGGATGTTTCAAGTGCTACTTTTGCAATATCCAATGTCCCTTTATTTTCAAGCTTGAAGTTTCTTTCGATCAAATCACCTGGTTTTAAATCTTTCACATTAACAATTACACTTGGGTTAATAGAAAGATCTAGTGTACCAGCTTGAAATGAGTTACTAGATGTTTCAGAATCACTGAAATAGGCGAATACACCGCCGAATGTAAGGGATAAGCCAAGTGAAGCTGTGACAACTCCCATCCCAACCTTTTGTTTTAATGACATAAGAAAGCCCCCTAAATTAATTTTTATCAAACCTTCGCCTGGAGCATGGCTAGAGTAAACATAGTGTTTCAGTATGAATTATATTTGCGAAGGTTCAATGTTCTTTATTGAGAACAAGTATATGCTTGTGAATTTTTCATTTCAATAAAATTGTGACAAAAAATGTTGAGAAACATTTTTTTATGACAGATTATTTTGTTGCGATTTTAAGTGATAAATAGCGGGAAAAATAGGGTCAATCTAATAAAATAAGGGTTGAGAAATAAATAATAGGATGAAAGACTAGTAGGAAATGAAGCGTTTGCAATGAATATTCGTCAAAATTCGATATTTTACACAGCAAATTTGAATATTTTGAGTGAAAATAAAGAAAAAAACGAATATTTTTTAAAAAATAACAAGGAAATTTCAGTTTTTCGCAGAAATGATAAAGAGTAAAAAATTTCTGTCATCTTAGTGAGGTGAACATATTGGATGTAATAAATTGTGAAGAAGTGAAACGAGATGAGTTTCATACAGAAAAGTACTATGACAGTTATAACATCTTTGGGGCACATATTGTGACGGAAGATGGGATGCGAGGTGTACGATTCACAGTATGGGCTCCTCATGCGAAAGCGATGAGTGTTGTTGGAGATTTTAATGAATGGGATTATGAGCAACATAAGATGCTACAAGTGACAGAAGAGGGGATTTGGTCCTTGTTTGTACCGCATATTGAAGAGAATGAGATATATAAGTATGCGATTGAAACGATGGATGGTAACGTGATTTTAAAAGCAGATCCTTACGCAGTATATGCAGAAGTAAGACCAAATACGGCATCTGTAGTTTTTGATATAGAGGGATATGAATGGAATGATAAAAACTGGATTCGTAAGAGAAAGAAAAAATCGATTTATAAAGAAGCGATGACAGTTTATGAATTGCATTTCGGTTCTTGGAAAAAGAAAGAAGATGGCGCTCTGTATTCTTACAGAGAAATGGCCGAGGAGCTCATTCCGTATGTGGTGGAACATCAATTTACACATATTGAAATTATGCCGCTTGTTGAGCATCCATATGATCGTTCTTGGGGATATCAAGGAACGGGATATTATGCAGCGACAAGTAGATTCGGCACGCCACATGATTTGATGTATTTTGTCGATGAATGTCATAAATATGGAATCGGTGTCATTTTGGATTGGGTGCCGGGGCATTTTTGTAAAGATGCTCACGGTTTATATTTGTTTGATGGGACACCGACTTATGAATATAAAGATATGGATGTACAAGAAAACCTGGTATGGGGAACTGTTAATTTTGATTTAGGGAAGAGGGAAGTACGTAATTTCTTAATTTCAAATGCGTTATTTTGGATGAAGTATTTCCACATTGATGGTTTCAGGGTGGATGCAGTTGCGAATATGCTGTACTGGAATAAAGAAGGACAGGAACAAAGTAATGAGCACGCTGTTTCATTTTTACGAGAGTTAAATGAAGCGGTATTTGCAGAAGATGAAGATTTTCTTATGGCAGCAGAAGATTCAACAGCTTGGCCACTTGTAACAGCTCCAACGTATGAAGGTGGGCTTGGATTCAATTACAAATGGAATATGGGCTGGATGAATGATGTGCTGAAATATATGGAGTGCGCGCCTGAGTACAGGAAGCATATTCATGAGAAAATAACGTTCTCATTACTATATGCTTACTCTGAAAATTTCATATTACCGCTTTCTCATGATGAAGTCGTTCATGGGAAAAAGTCGTTATTAAATAAAATGCCAGGGGATTACTGGGATAAGTTTGCTCAACTTCGTTTATTATATGGATATTTCTTTACTCACCCAGGTAAGAAATTACTCTTTATGGGTGGAGAATTCGGGCAGTTTGATGAGTGGAAAGATCTTGAAGATTTAGATTGGAATTTACATGACTTTGAAATGCATCGTTATATGCATGATTACTTTAAAGAGCTCATAGCATTGTATAAGCGCTCCAAACCACTTTGGCAGCTTGATCATTCACCGGAAGGATTTCAGTGGATAGATGCTAATAATCATGAGCAAAGTATTTTCTCGTTTATCCGCCAAGGGGATAAACAAGAAGATGCGTTAGTTGTCGTATGTAATTTTACGAAAGCTACATATGAAAACTACAAAGTAGGTTTGCCAGATTTCGAGTATTATAACGAGATTTTAAACAGTGACGCTGAGCAATATGGCGGATCGGGGCAAGTGAATAAGAAACGTCTCAAGACGATTCAAGAACCGTATCATAATCAAGCGGCACATGTAGAAATTACAATTCCACCATTTGGCGTATCCATATTACGACCAGTGAAGACGAGAAAGGGGAGCAAAAAACAAGATGGCTCAAAAACAAAAATGCGTAGCAATGTTACTAGCAGGGGGAAAAGGTAGTCGATTAAGTGCATTAACAAAAAATTTAGCCAAGCCAGCTGTTCCATTTGGTGGTAAATATCGCATTATTGATTTTACGCTAAGCAACTGTGCGAATTCTGGTATTGAAACAGTGGGGATTTTGACGCAATATCAACCACTTGAACTTCATAATTATATCGGAATCGGCAATGCTTGGGATTTAGACCGAGTAAGCGGTGGAGTCACAGTGTTACCTCCTTATGCAGAATCTTCAGGGGTGAAGTGGTACACAGGTACGGCAAGTGCCATTTATCAAAACTTAAACTATTTAAGTCAGTACGAACCAGAATATGTTCTGATTTTATCAGGCGACCATATTTATAAAATGGATTACAGTAAAATGCTAGATTACCATATTGAGAAAGAAGCGGACGTTTCGATTTCTGTTATTGAAGTGCCTTGGGATGAAGCGAGTCGTTTCGGTATTATGAATACGAACGAAGAGATGGAGATTGTTGAATTTGAAGAGAAACCGCAATTTCCAAGAAGTAATCTTGCATCAATGGGAATTTATATTTTTAACTGGGCAATTTTGAAAGAGTATTTAGAGATGGATGCAAGAAATCCTGAATCTAGTAATGATTTCGGAAAAGATGTACTTCCGCTTTTATTAGATGAAGGGAAAAAGCTGATGGCGTATCCGTTTGAAGGATATTGGAAAGATGTTGGAACGGTGAAAAGCTTATGGGAAGCGAATATGGATTTACTTCGCGATGAAACGTCACTGAATTTAAACGATCGTAATTGGCGTATTTATTCTGTGAATCCAAATGAGCCACCTCAATATATTGCAGAAAAGGCAAAAGTAGAAGAATCACTTATTAACGAAGGATGCGTCATTGAAGGGGACGTGAAGCATTCTGTGTTATTCCAAGGGGTGACGGTGGAAGAAGGTAGTATGGTTATTGATTCTGTCGTTATGCCAGGAGCGAAGATTGGTAAAAATGTTGTAATTGAAAGAGCGATCGTTGGATCAGAAATGGTTATTGAAGATGGAACCATTATTCGTCCAGAAAAAAATGTTGACGATGTAGTACTCATTGCTGAAGGGAAATAGAAAAGGGGGATGAAATGAATGGGAGAAAAAATGTTAGGAATTATTAATGCAACGGGAAGTTTTCCTTCCTTAAAGAAAGTAACAGGGCATCGTTCATTAGCGGCGTTACCGTTTGGGGGCCGTTACCGACTCATTGATTTCATGCTTTCAAATATGGTGAATTCTAATATTCATAGTGTAGCGGTTTTTACAAGTCATAAAAACCGTTCACTAATGGACCATGTTGGTTCAGGAAAACAGTGGGATTTAGATAGAAAAAGAGACGGACTGTTTTTATTCCCGCCAAATTGCCAATGTGATCAAGATGAATTTGGTTCTTTTGCACATTTTAGAAGACATATTGATTATTTTTTAAGAGCTAGAGAAGAATACGTTGTTATTACGAATAGCCATCTCGTAACGGCGTTAAATTTTCAAGCGGTGTTAGAGCGACATATACATACGGCAGCTGATATTACTGAAGTTTGCCATGAAGGGGTTTCGCTTCAAACATACGTGTTAAAGAAACAATTATTGTTAGATTTATTTGAGACATATAAAGATGTGGAGCAATATAGTTTATTTGATGTAGTGAGAGAAAAGCGCGGAAAATCACTGCATATTGCTACGTATGAGCATACAGGATATGTAGCTATTATTGATTCGATTGAAAGTTACTATAAACATAGCTTAGAAATTTTGCAGCCTGCTATTTGGAAGCAATTATTTAAGAAAGAAGCACCGATCTTTACGAAAGTAAAAGATGAACCACCAACTCGTTACCTGAAGGGTGCAGCCGTGAAGAATACAATGATTGCGAACGGCAGTATTATCGAAGGTGAAGTAGAAAATAGTGTTATCTCCCGTTCTGTTAAAATAGGCAAAGGTTCAATTGTTCGTAATAGCATTATTATGCAAAAGAGCAAAATTGGAGATAACTGTATAATAGACGGTGTTATCATTGATAAAGACGTGAAAATTGGTGACGGTGTTGTACTAAAAGGAAACGCCGATGAGCCATATGTTATAGAAAAAGGAAGCATTCAAAATAGTACGATTAATAGTTATTCTTAAAAGAATCAGTGGGGGTTTTTCCTCCACTGATTAAAGCATTCATTCAAATGAAAACTCGAAGGGAGGAAGCTGCAAGGGAAGTCGTATAAGCTTTTCGTGCAGTGGGACAACAAGTGAATATTTTATTTGCAGTATCAGAATGTGTACCATTTGTTAAATCGGGAGGATTAGCTGATGTAGCAGGTGCGCTCCCAAAAGAGCTGAAAAAATTAGGTGTGGACGTTCGCATTATACTCCCAAATTATAGTCTTATTCCGCAAAAATTAAGGGATGGATGTACGTTACATAAAGTAATTAACGTCCCGCTTGGGTGGAGAAATCAATATTGTGGAATTTTAAAAGGTGAGCAAGACGGGATTACGTATTACTTAATAGATAATGAATATTATTTTAAGAGGGATTCTCTATATGGTCATTATGATGACGGAGAGCGTTTTTCTTATTTTTCGAAAGCAGTTTTAGAGTGTATTACGCATCTTGATTTCGAAGTGGATGTTCTCCATAGTCACGATTGGCATACAGCTATGGTGAATTTCTTACTGCGTGAAAAGTATCAAGATAATCCATTATATGAGCATATTAAAACGGTATATACGATTCATAACTTGCAGTTCCAAGGTGTATTTCCTCCCGAAGTGATGTACGACTTGTTAGAACTTGGTGACGAATATTTTCATAGTGAGCAGCTAGAGTTTTATGGAAATGTGAACTTTATGAAGGGTGGAATTATCGCTTCTGATCAAATTACAGCGGTTAGCCCGACATACAAAGAGGAAATTCAATATGAGTTTTTCGGTGAGAAGTTAGATGGGTTGTTACGAAAAAATAATGGTAAGCTTAGCGGCATCGTAAATGGAATTGATACGAGCGTATATAATCCAGAAACGGATTCGTATATTACTGCTCAGTATGATGCAGAGTCATTAGAGGAAAAGAATGAAAATAAACGCGCCTTGCAGCGTTATTTTGGTTTGCCAGAAAAAGAAGATACACCAATTATTTCAATGGTAACGAGATTAACGAAGCAAAAAGGTCTTGATCTAGTACGTACTGTATTCCGCGAAATAATGGAGGAAGATGTACAATGTATTATTTTAGGATCAGGTGATTCGGAATATGAGCAATTCTTTGAGTGGATGGCATACGAGTATCCTGAAAAGGTAAAAGTGTATATCGGATTTAATGAAGAATTGGCTCACCAAGTATACGCGGGAAGTGATTTGTTCTTAATGCCATCATTATTTGAACCGTGTGGACTTGGACAACTTATAGCATTAGCGTACGGTACGATTCCGATTGTAAGAGAAACGGGCGGATTAAATGATACGGTACAATCTTATGACGAAGAAACTGGAGAAGGAAATGGTTTCAGTTTCACGAACTTTAATGCACATGACATGTTGCACACGGTTCTTCGTGCAATTGAATTTTATCATGATAAACCGGTATGGGAGCAACTTGTAAAACAAGCGATGACTGAAGATTATAGCTGGGAGAAATCAGCTCTTGCTTATAAGAAATTGTATAAAAGTCTCATGGAATAACATGTAGGTGGTGAAGAAATGTTTACTCATGTTGAAAGTTTCAAATCAGCTTTTCTAGAAAAGTTAGAGACGATGTATGGTAAAAGTTTCAAAGACTCTACAACTCGTGATCAATACAATACGCTTGGATACATGGTACGTGAATATATGAATAGTCAATGGATTGCAACGAACGAAAGCTATCGGTCTGGAGAGCGAAAGCAAATGTATTACTTATCCATTGAGTTTTTACTTGGACGTTTGCTTGGAAGTAACATATTAAATTTAGGCATTAGGGATGTATGTGAGCAAGGACTTTCTGAGCTAGGGATTTCGTTGCAAGAATTAGAAGAGGTGGAAGCAGATGCAGGTCTTGGAAATGGTGGACTTGGCCGATTAGCAGCCTGTTTTCTTGATTCACTTGCATCGTTAAACTTACCAGGTCATGGCTGTGGCATTCGTTACAAACACGGCTTATTTGATCAAAAAATTGTTGATGGTTATCAAGTTGAATTTCCAGAACAGTGGCTTCTTCATGAAAACGTATGGGAAGTAAGAAGGCATGATCAAGCTGTAGAAGTAAGTTATTTCGGCAATGTTGAACCGCTATACATTGATGGGCGTTTAGAGTTCAGGCATACGAATGCAGAAGTGATTATGGCAGTACCATATGACGTTCCAGTAGTAGGTTATGAGACGAGTACTGTAAACACACTCAGACTTTGGAATGCCGAACCAGTTCCTTTCCCGCAAAATTGCAAAGATATTTTGAAATATAAGCGTGAAACAGAGGCGGTATCGGAGTTTTTATATCCAGATGATACGCATGATGAGGGAAAAATACTTCGTTTGAAACAACAGTATTTCCTCGTATCAGCAAGTCTGCAAAATATCGTTCGTCTGCATAGAGAAAGATATGGTGACCTTCGTCAATTGCATGAAAAAATTGCGATTCACATTAATGATACACATCCAGTTTTGGCGATTCCAGAACTGATGCGTATTTTATTAGATGAAGAAAAACTAGCATGGGAAGAAGCTTGGAACATAACGACGCAAACGATTTCTTATACGAATCATACGACTTTATCAGAAGCACTTGAGAAGTGGCCAATTCACATTTTTAAACCGTTATTACCGAGAATTTATATGATTATTGAAGAGATTAATGAACGTTTCTGTCATGAGCTTTGGGAACGTTATCCATATGAATGGCATCGTATTGAAGAGATGGCAATTATTGCGCATGATCTTGTGAAAATGGCTCATTTAGCAATTGTCGGTAGCCATAGCATAAATGGTGTAGCAAAAATTCATACGGAAATTTTAAAGCAACGTGAAATGCGATTGTTTTATGAGTTTTATCCAGATAAGTTTAATAATAAAACGAATGGAATCGCTCATAGACGCTGGTTAATGAAGGCGAATCCACAGCTGACGAACCTTATTTCAGAGGCGATTGGAACAGAGTGGAAGAAAGAACCGATTAAGCTTCAAGCGCTGCAATTAGTTCAACACGATGCGAGTTTCCAAGAGAAATTTGCAGAGGTAAAACAAGAGCGTAAAGAGATTTTAGCGGAGCGTATTTATAATAAAATGGGGATTACAATTGATCCTAATTCTATTTTTGATGTGCAAGTAAAAAGACTGCATGCTTACAAACGACAATTATTAAACGTTCTTCATATTTTATATTTGTATAACCGTTTGAAAGAGGATGCTAGTTTTACATTTTATCCGCGCACTTTTATTTTTGGAGCGAAAGCATCACCTGGCTATTACTATGCGAAAAAAATTATTAAACTAATTAATGAACTCGCAAGGAAAGTGAATAATGATCCGTACGTAAGCCAATATATGAAAGTTATCTTTCTAGAAAACTATCGAGTGTCTTTAGCAGAAGATATATTCCCAGCTGCGGATGTTAGTGAGCAAATTTCAACTGCGAGTAAAGAAGCATCAGGAACAGGTAATATGAAATTTATGATGAATGGTGCGATCACACTCGGAACGTTAGACGGTGCTAATGTTGAAATAAAAGACAGAGTCGGTGATGATAACTGTTTCATTTTCGGTTTAACGGCGGAGGAGGTTCTTCATTACTATCAAAATGGTGGATATCGTGCAAGTGATTATTATCACCACAATATGCATATTAAAAAAGTAGTAGATCAGTTAACGAATGGTTTCTTTGCACATTCGGGAGCTGAATTTGAAGCAATTTATGATTCTCTCGTTATTCAAAATGATGAATACTTCGTTCTGCGAGATTTTGGTCCATATGCGGAAAGGCAAGAAGCTGTTGGTAGAGCTTATGAGAATCGAACGAAGTGGCTAGAAATGTCGATTTTAAATATTGCACAATCTGGTCATTTTGCGAGCGATCGAACGATTTTGCAGTATAGTAATGAGATTTGGGGTATTGGTAATGCGGTTACACAGTATTAAGTGAAGGTCCCTTTTAAAAGAGGAATATAATCGCTTAAAAAACCGAGCTTAATCTCATTAAGCTCGGTTTTCTTTTTTTGCTTAAGAAAGAAATGGGATAGCGGTATAGATTATACCCTTTCCGCCGTATTCTCCTGTCGCAAAGTATGAAAATGTAAAGAAACCTGTAAACGTAAAAATTACAATGAGAAAAAGTGCAAAGATAAATTTTAGCATGTAAGGTCCCCTCATCCAAAAATAACTTCATATATTATTATAGTATAAGGATATTTAATTTCCAATTGTTTACTGGTTAAAAATGAGAAGTCAGACATGTTTTGTATGTTGTAATGGCATGATTATTTGTAATAGATTTTGTGTTTTTTGTAAAAGTCATGTTGTGATGAACGTGTGCATATTCCCAATCACGATCATTAAAATTTATGTTTCGAGGAGGGAGAAGTGGAACGACATCAAATAAGTTGACGAAACGAAAGCTACTAGCTACTTGCAGTTTATAATAATTTCGAAAGGCGATATCCCCAACTTTTGGAGAGGCAAATGTATAAAGACCGTACTGTGCGAAGGCGGTGTTGATACGCGCATCGAGTATATGTAGTGTGGCGAGCGCGCCGCCTAAGCTATGACCTGTTGCAAGAAGTTTTTTATGGGCTGGTAGTGATACGAGCATATCCATAATAGAATCTCGGCAAGATTCATAAATGGAAAGAAAGCCGTTATGGACATTTCCGCTGTTTAAAGCATATGGGTATGGTTTTTGGTTAACGAGTGAATCGATAATCCAGTCTGTATCTGTTTGTGTCCCGCGAAAAGCTACAATAATCGTATCCTCAGATTCTAGTATGAATCCGAACCATTCTGTCGTTTGAATGGTTTTTCCTTGAAAGCCTTGTACATATTGAAAACCATCTGGTATTTCGAAAATCCCATTTTGTTTATATTGTTCATACGTTAACTCACAACAAGAAGCTAACAATATGGCAGTATCTTTATCGAAGGATAAAGGAGTACGCATTAAGGAAGCCCTCCTTAAGAAAAGGTATAGTTCAATATATGCAGTGAGGGACTTGATTCATTCTTTGGAGGAAGTTTGAAAATTAGGTTTGAACCTTTATAAATATGAAGAAGAAGCGCGGCCAAATGAGGCTATGGAATCCAAAGTGGTTTATACAGTCAAAAAAAAGATAGTTCCCTATGAAGGAGACTATCTCTTTTTTGTTTTATCCCGCTTTAATGGGCAGTAAGACCCCCACCTCAAAATTCAGCGATTAAAGTTTCACTTTATTCTTTCCCATCTAAAAGACGTCCAAGTCCGCCTAAAACGCTGCCTTCACCGCTGTTTTGAGCTGCTGGGCTTGTAAGGCGTGCTGCTAAACGGCTAAGTGTTAAGGACTGAATCCAAACCGTTCCAGGACCTTCTAACGTTGCGAAGAATAAACCTTCGCCGCCAAATAGAGCTGTTTTTACTTTTCCAACGAATTGAACATCGTAGTTAACGTCTTTTGTCATGGCAACGAGACAACCTGTATCGATGCGAAGTCTTTCGCCAGGTTTTAATTCACGCTTGTATACAGTTCCGCCTGCATGCATGAAAGCAAGTCCATCACCTTCAAGTTTCTGCATGATGAAACCTTCCCCACCGAAGAAACCAGTTCCGATTTTTTTCGTAAACTCGATTCCGATAGAAACGCCTTTTGCTGCACAAAGAAACGCATCTTTTTGGCAAACTACTTTTCCTTGATATTCTGTTAAATCTACAGGAACAATTTTACCAGGATAAGGAGCAGCAAAAGATACGTGGCGCTTGCCGTGACCTGTATTTGTAAATACAGTCATAAACATACTTTCACCTGTAACAAGACGCTTACCAGCGCCCATTAATTTACCGAATAGACCACTAGATGGGCCAGAACCATCACCAAAAATGGTTTCCATTTCGATATGATCTTCCATCATCATCATTGCGCCAGCCTCTGCGATAACGCTTTCTTCTGGATCTAATTCAATTTCAACAAACTGCATATCATCACCATATAATTTATACTCGATTTCATGTGCTTGCATTTTTTCACCTCATCATATGTAGTAATTATATTGTACCGAAATCAAAGAAATTAGAATACTGTAGATTTGTTAATTTTTAAATAAAAATAGAATGAAAATTTAAGGTTATACTAGGATTATAAAAAAATATGGGTTGAAAGTGTTCTCATTTGACGTTTTTGATATAGCATGATATAGTGAAAGCACTATTGAGCTACATAATGTGGTACGGAAATAAAGCACGTTGTATTAAAGGCTGTAAGCTTGTTATACATTCATGTCCTTTATATCCACCTTTTCATGTGGATTCATAGTTTCATTTTTATTTAGGAGGTACATGACATGCAAACAGGTAAAGTTAAATGGTTTAACGGCGAAAAAGGTTTTGGCTTCATCGAAGTTGAAGGCGGAGAAGACGTATTCGTACATTTCTCAGCTATCCAAGGCGAAGGCTTCAAAACTTTAGAAGAAGGTCAAGAAGTTTCTTTCGAAATCGTTGAAGGAAACCGCGGACCACAAGCAGCTAACGTTACAAAAAACTAATTAGCTAGCGATAAAAAGCATTCCGATTTTCGGAATGCTTTTTTTTATCCCGCTTTAATGGGCATAAAAGTCCGATTGGTTCAGTGGGGGATGAAGAAAATCCCCACTGATTAAAGTTTCACTTTATTCTTTGGAACTCGATTCATTTGAGGATAATTCACCCTTAAAGGTACGCTCTTCAAAGTCATCAAGCATTTGTTCATATTCTTCATGCTCTTCCGTAGCGAAAACTTGTGGGTTTTTTCCATACATATCTGTACCGATAAAGTTTTCGAAATCCTCTACGTAGCCTACATTTTCCTCGCTATTTACGTACATGCCATTATAGTTTTTTGAATCTTGTCTTTCTAAATCAGACGGTGTTTCAGACGTTCCGTAATTGGCAACATCTTGCCATGCATCTTCCGCATCGTATTCAACAGAATGATCTTCATCGTGTTTGTGGAAAGAAGGAGACAACACTTCTTCTTCAACTGGTCGTGTATTCATATTTAACTTACTTGTCGTGTGCTGGATGCATGTTGTAGCGGTCGGCATTGCTTCTAATCTTTCAAATGGAATTTCTTCGCCAGACACTTCGCAAATGCCGTACGTACCCGCTTCTATTTTTTGCAGGGCGTGTTTCGTATCCTCTAGCTGTTTATGCCAAAGTTCAATAAGTCCGAAGTCTTTTTCGCGTTCATATAGCTCTGTTGCCATATCAGCTGGATGGTTATCGTAGCTAGATAATTCTCCAACGGAATCACGTTCAGATGCACGATCTTCATTTTCATGTGTTTGTATCGTTTGCTCTAGTTCTTGTTTTTGTTTTTCTAAAACAGATTTAAATTGATTTATTTGTTGTGGAGTTAACATAGTCGTCCACCTTCCTACAATTCAGTTTCTTTACATAGTATGAACGTTGCGAGTAGGAATTATGAGCTGAAATTGGTATATGAAAAAGGAGCCGCGTTAGCAGCTCCTTTTAAAGGAAGTATCCAAGTAGTAATCCGATTCCCATGAGGAGACCGAAGATTGTATTTGTTTTTGCTGTGGCAATCATTGCAGGTACCATTTCCATTGGAATGCTTTTGCCGATAAAGCCTTTCGTCGCTTTAAATGCTTTCGGTGCACTTAAAAATACGATAAGCATCCATGGTGATACGATGCCTACGATAATTAAAGCAATTGTCCAAATGTAGGAAACGATGAACATAGAAGCAAGTACACCAACGGCTCTTTCACGTCCAACGAGAATTGCTAACGTTTTACGGCCATTTTCTTTATCTCCATCTAAGTCACGAATGTTATTAGCTAGTAGAATGGCACCAATTAAAATCGAACTTGGAATAGATAGTAAAATGACTTCTGATGTTACAGTTCCAGTTTGAATAAAGAATGAAATCCCAATAATGATAACACCCATAAATAATCCGGCTGTTAACTCTCCAAATGGTGTATATGCAATTGGAAGTGGGCCACCTGTATAAAGGTAAGCAACGGCCATACAAACAAGACCGATTGCCGCAAGCCACCAGCTAGAATTCATGCAAATATAAACACCTAATAGTATTGCGATGCCGAAAAATCCAAATGCTAAGTTAAGCACCGTTTTTGGCTGAATGCCATCGCGAACGATAGCGCCGCCGATACCAACTGACCCTTCGTGATCAAGTCCTCTTTTATAATCAAAGTATTCATTAAACATGTTTGTTGCTGCTTGAATGAGAAGACAAGCAAGAAGCATCATAAGGAAAAGAGGGAGATGTATTTGATTTATGCCTCCGACCTGCATTGCATATGCTGTTCCGATGAAAACAGGAACGAAAGCTGCTGTTAATGTATGGGGACGTAGTAAACTCCACCAAATGCGCCAGCCTGTTTGCTTACTTGGCTTTGGCGCCGTAGGAGAGGAATTCGTTTCGACGTTCATTTCCATGCTGAATCCTCCTTTGGTCACATATTGTACACAACTAAGTGTAGAAAAAGCATCATTTAGTGTCAACGTTTATTTTCTAGGAAGAGAAGGTGAATTTCTCAGAAATGCTAAACGTTGACAGGCCTTTCGTTTGAGGTGTATCTTAAAATCAAGCGTAATTATGACTATTTTTCGCCCATAGGGGGGAGACAATTGTGATTCAAACGAAACAAATAGGCTTGCAAGAAGTTCTTGCTGCAGCTATTAAGCGTGCAACTGATGAAAAAATATTGGTGAGCTTCGTGAAACAAATAGACTGGATGGATCCGCTTCTGTTTTATGCAGCAGGTAAAAGGATTGCATTCGAAAATAGATGTTATTTTGCAGACCCAGCTCAGCATGTAATATTTGCTGGAATTGGCTCTGTTTTCACTATAGCAACTGCTTCTCAAAAACGCTTTCAAACTACTCGTGAAGAGTGGGATAAAGTAAAAGAGAAAGCATTTGTACAAAGAGAAAAATACGAATTTGGAACAGGTCCTCTTTTATTTGGTGGATTTTCATTTGACCAAGAAAAAGAGAAAACGGACTTATGGAAAGAATTTGATGATACGACATTTTCACTACCAGCATTTTTATTGACTGTAAAAAATGAAAAAGCATGGTTAACAATGAATACATTCGTTTCAGCAACAGATTGTGCAGAAACTCTTTATAACGAAATTGTTTCTTTAGAAGAGAAAATTTTTGGGGAGAGTAAATGTGCACTAGAAGGATTGAAATTAACAGTTACCTCTAAAGTAGAAGTGGATCCAAAAGGCTGGATGAAGGCCATTGAGAAAGTGCAAGATGAGATGAAGCAGGGAAACGTGCAGAAGGTTGTATTAGCGAGGGAGCTAAAAATAGAGATGGATCATCATATTGATTCTGCTCTCGTTTTAGAAGCACTTCGCATAGGGCAACCAGATTGTTACGTATTTTCTTTTGATTATAAAGGAGCATGCTTCTTAGGAGCGACGCCAGAGAGATTAATTCGCAAAGAAGATGAGAAGTTTACTTCAATGTGTCTTGCTGGTTCAACTGGTCATGGTCAATCTATAGAAGAAAGTAAACGAAATAGTAATGCGCTTCTTCATGATGAAAAGAATTTAGCTGAACACGGTTATGTTGTGAACATGATCAGATCGGTATTAAATGAGCACTGCCAATCTGTTAATATTCCGGAAAGTCCGGGCTTATTAACAACGAAAAACTTAATTCATTTATATACGCCTGTGGAGGCAAAAGGCGATGCGAGTCTTTTAACAATGGTAGAAGAATTACATCCAACGCCAGCTCTTGGCGGGACACCTCGTTTGGAAGCGATGAAACTGATTCGTGATGTTGAATTGTTAGACAGAGGATTATATGGTGCACCGATTGGCTGGATAGATGATGAAGGAAATGGTGAGTTTGCGGTTGCGCTTCGCTGCGGATTATTAAATGGCGAGAAAGCATCCTTATTTGCCGGTTGTGGGATTGTAATTGATTCAGTACCGCAACTTGAATATGAAGAAACAAGTTTGAAGTTTAGACCGATGCTTGGTGCTTTGGAGGAATTAATGAAATGAACAATCATATAGAAGCATTGTCATATTATTTAGGCGCGTTCGTGGATGAACTGACGCGTCTAAATGTATGTGATGTTGTCATTAGTCCAGGCTCACGGTCAACACCGATTGCTTTGCTAATGGAACAACATGAAGGAATGAACACATATTTACATGTAGATGAAAGATCAGCAGGATTTTTTGCGCTCGGTATCGCAAAAGCGAAAAAACGTCCTGTTGCATTATTATGTACGTCAGGAACGGCAGCAGCGAACTACTATCCAGCTGTATGTGAAGCTTTTCATTCACGAGTGCCGCTTATCGTTTTAACGGCAGATAGACCGCATGAATTAAGAGATGTTGGTGCACCACAAGCGATGAATCAATTCAATTTATACGGTACATTTGTGAAGCAATTTACAGAGATGGCACTTCCAGAAGCGAGTGAAGCGATGTATCATTACGCTCGCATGACGACGCAGCGCACGATAGCAAGCGCACTTCTAGCGCCGCAAGGACCTGTTCATCTTAATTTTCCAGTTCGCGAACCTCTTATCCCAGATTTCTCATTAGAAGGTTTATGGGATAAAGGACGCGGGGAATATACAGGAGTAGTTCAGCAAGGGAACGTGATGATGCCGAGTGAATATGTAGATTCTCTTGTAGGGCGCCTTTCACATATGGAAAAGGGGCTTATTATTTGTGGAGATGATAGTCATCCAGAAATCGCAGCGTTTGCAACGCAATTAGCTGAAAAAACGGGATATCCAATATTAGCGGATCCACTTTCTAATATTCGTAGTGGACATCACGATAAAACGATGGTAATCGACTGTTACGACACATTTTTACGAAATGAGCTGTTAAAGGAAACGTGGAAGCCAGAAGTTATGATTCGCTTTGGTGGTATGCCTGTTTCGAAAGCATTAACGCAGTTCATTAAAAAACAGACGAAAGCTGTTCATATCGTTGTTGAGGAATCTGGACAATGGAGAGATCCAGCTCTCGTTGCGACAGAAGTTGTACAGGCAAGTGATATTGCATTTTGCAGTGCACTAATAGAAAAAATGCCAGCTATGAAAAAGAATGATTGGTTCGGAATGTGGCAACATATAAACGAAAAAACGAAGGAAACGCTTCGTGAAATGGAAACATATGATACTGCATTTGAAGGGAAAGTTATTACGGATATTGTCCGTGTATTACCAGAAGGGGCAACATTATTTGCGAGTAATAGTATGCCAATTCGTGATACAGATTCATTCTTCTTCACATCGGATAAAAATATTCAAGTGATGGCGAACCGTGGTGTAAATGGGATTGATGGTATAATTTCCACAGCTTTAGGAGCAAGCATTATTTGCGATCCGCTCGTATTAGTAATTGGTGATTTATCATTTTATCACGATTTAAATGGGTTATTAGCTGCAAAATTACATGAATTAAACATAACGATTGTCGTTGTAAATAATGACGGTGGTGGTATTTTCTCATTCTTACCACAGTATGAGAAAAAGGAACACTTCGAATCATTATTTGGTACTCCAATTGGGCTTGATTATGAGCATGTTGTCAAAATGTACGGTGGTTCATTTAGCCGTGTAAATGGTTGGGAGCAATTCCGAGAAGAGGTACAAAAAGGAACAAGGGCGGACGGTTTACACGTTGTAGAAATTTGTACGAACCGTGATGAAAACTTAACATTGCACCGTAAATTATGGGCAAAAACGCAGGATGTAATTACTACATCGTTGCAAGGTGAATCAAAATGAACGTAACGCTGCAAGGTGTATCGTATGAATATGAAGTAGTCGGAAGCGGAGAACCACTTCTACTTCTTCATGGTTTTACGGGAAGCATGGAAACGTGGCGTTCTTTCGTTCCTTCTTGGAGCGAGCAATTTCAAGTCATTTTAGTAGACATTGTTGGGCACGGAAAAACGGAAAGTCCTAAAGATGTAATGCATTATGATATTCGAAATGTAGCATTGCAAATGAAAGAACTACTGGATTACCTTCATATTGAAAAAGCACACATACTTGGCTATTCAATGGGCGGTAGACTGGCGATTACGATGGCATGTTTATATCCGGAATATGTACATTCTCTTTTATTAGAAAATTGTACAGCTGGGCTCAAAAGTGAAGAGGACAGAAAAGAACGTCGTGAAAAAGATGAGCGACTTGCTCATAAAATTGAGCGAGAAGGCATCAATAGTTTTGTATCGATGTGGGAAAATATTCCGCTGTTTGAAACGCAAAAACGTTTAGCACAAAATGCACAAGAAGCGGTGCGAAACGAACGACTTGCTAACGATCCAAAAGGACTTGCAAATAGCTTGCGCGGCATGGGAACAGGGGCTCAGCCTTCATGGTGGGACGAGCTGCCAAATTTAAAAGTGCCTTCTCTTTTAATGAACGGGGAGTATGATGAAAAGTTCTTTCGCATATTAAAAAACATCGAAAAATGCGTCTCTGACGCGAAATTTGTCAAAATTGATGGTGCTGGCCATGCAATTCATGTGGAACAACCGGAAAAGTTTGATACAATAGTAAAGGGATTTCTAAAAACTATGCAGTGATGCTTTTTTCATCTAAGAAAGAAGTTGCACTTATAGAGGAAATCAGAAATATACAAGGAGGTAGTTGTAATGGCTATTGAATGGGTAAAAGAAGGCAATTACGAAGATATTATTTATTCAACATACAATGGTATCGCAAAGATTTCGATTAACCGTCCTGAAGTACATAACGCATTCCGTCCTAAAACGGTAATGGAGTTAATCAACGCTTTTGCACACGCTCGTGATGATGCAAATGTTGGCGTTATCATTTTAACAGGTGAAGGTGGACGTGCATTCTGTTCTGGCGGCGACCAAAAAGTTCGCGGTCATGGTGGATATGTAGGTGACGACCAAATCCCTCGTTTAAACGTATTAGACTTACAACGTCTAATTCGCGCAATTCCTAAACCAGTTATCGCAATGGTAGCAGGTTATGCAATCGGTGGTGGACACGTACTTCATATCGTATGTGACTTAACAATCGCTGCAGACAACGCTGTATTCGGACAAACAGGTCCTAAAGTAGGAAGCTTTGACGGTGGATACGGAGCTGGTTACTTAGCTCGTATGGTAGGCCACAAGAAAGCTCGCGAAATTTGGTACCTATGCCGTCAATACAGCGCACAGGAAGCGCTTGATATGGGATTAGTAAACACAGTAGTACCATTAGAAGAGCTTGAAGCAGAAACAGTACAATGGGCACAAGAAATCTTAGCAAACAGCCCAATGGCACTTCGTTTCCTAAAAGCTGCATTCAACGCAGACACAGACGGTCTAGCTGGTATTCAACAACTAGCTGGAGATGCAACGTTATTGTACTACACAACTGACGAAGCAAAAGAAGGTCGTGACGCGTTCAAAGAAAAACGCAGTCCGGACTTCGGTCAATTCCCTCGTTTCCCGTGATCAAAAGCGGAAGCAGCTTGCTTAGAACAAGAGGGCGTTGGAACTCCTGACGTAGAGGCGCTTTTTGCCTCGTAGGAAGGCGTGAAACGACCGACTGTTCTAGCTGCTGTAGCTAGATGTGATTAACCGGAAACAAAACAACTAAGAGACTTGATATCATATCAAGTCTCTTTCTTTCATGAAAGGAGAATGGATGATGGAGACGATGCCAAATTGGTTAAAGCAACGTGCATTTTTAACACCAGACCGCACTGCAATTGAAATAGAGGATGAAAAGGTTACTTTTATGCAGCTGCATGAAAAAGTAGTATCTGTTTGTGAACACCTCACGCATGTAGGAGTGAAGCGTGGGCAAAAGGTGGCTGTTCTGATGAAAAATGGTATGGAGATGATTACAGTTATTCACGCCCTATCTTACGTAGGTGCAGTAGCTGTGCTTTTAAATACGCGTCTTTCAAGAGAAGAGCTACTTTGGCAAATGGATGATGCTGAAGTTGTTTGTTTAGTGACGGATCAAGATTTTGAGGCTAAAGATGTTCCTGTATATTCATTCGCCGAAGTAATGAATGGACCGAAGGCGGAAGCCTCTATACAAGAAGAATTCTCTTTAGAAGAAGCGATGACAATTATTTATACGTCTGGGACGACGGGGAAACCGAAAGGCGTTATTTTAACGTACGGCAATCACTGGGCAAGCGCGGTTGGCTCTTCGCTTAATTTAGGGCTTCGTGATGATGATTGCTGGTTAGCTTGTATGCCGATGTTCCACGTTGGCGGGTTATCTCTTTTAATGAAAAATATTATGTACGGCATGCGCATTTTACTCGTTCCGAAATATGATGCTGATTTTATTCATAAAGCACTTCAGACGAGAGGCGTAACGATTATTTCTGTCGTTTCTAAAATGTTAACAGATCTATTAGAGAGACTAGGAGAAGAGACATATCCATCTTCTTTACGATGCATGTTACTTGGCGGAGGACCAGCGCCGAAACCGTTACTTGAAACATGTGTAGAAAAAGGAATTCCTGTGTATCAAACGTACGGTATGACAGAAACGTCGTCGCAAATTTGTACGTTATCAGCAGATTATATGTTAACGAAAGTAGGATCAGCCGGGAAACCACTATTTCAGTGCCAACTTCGTATTGAAAAAGATGGCGTAGTAGTGGCGCCGTTTGCGGAAGGCGAGATTGTAGTAAAAGGACCGAACGTAACAGGTGGTTATTTTAACCGTGAAGATGCGACGCGCGAAACCATTCAAAATGGATGGCTTCATACTGGTGACCTCGGTTATTTAGATGAAGAAGGATTTTTATATGTACTAGATCGCCGCAGTGATTTAATTATTTCTGGCGGAGAGAATATATATCCGGCTCAAATTGAAGAAGTGTTGCTTTCTCATCCGATGGTAGCGGAAGCAGGTGTCGTCGGCATGACTGACGATAAATGGGGACAAGTACCCGCTGCTTTTGTTGTAAAAAGCGGAGAGGTAACAGAAGAAGAAATTCTTCATTTTTGCGAGGAGAAATTAGCGAAATATAAAGTGCCGAAAAAAGCATGTTTCTTAGAGGAATTACCACGAAATGCTTCGAAAAAATTGTTAAGACGAGAGTTAAGAGAATTAGTGGAGGAGATCTAAGTGGAAATAAAAAAAGCGACACTGCATATAACGGAAATGCCACTCGTAATCCCGTTTACTGCAAGCTACGGAACGTATGAGAAGCGTGAGAGCATCGTCATTGAATTAGAAGATACGGACGGGTACATTGGATTCGGCGAAGTCGTTGCGTTCTCTGAACCGTGGTATACGGAAGAAACAGTGAAGACAGTGCTGCATGTACTACAAGATTTTTTATTACCTGATTTATTAAAAGCTGAAATTTCCCATCCGAATGAAGTGCCAGGTTTGTTCCAGCATATAAAAAGAAACCGAATGGCAAAGGCCGGAATTGAAGGAGCTGTTTGGGATTTATACGCAAAGCGTGAACAGAAATCGCTAGCGACGTTACTTGGCGGAACTAGGGCTGAAATTGAAGTTGGTGTTGTGGTTGGTATCAATACAATTTCGGTTATGTTAAAACAAATCGAGAAGTACGCAGAAGAAGGGTACGAGCGTTTTAAAGTGAAAATAAAGCCAGAGCATGATTATGAATTATTGAAAGAAATTCGTAAAGAATTCCCGCATATCCCGTTAATGGCTGATGCAAATTCAGCCTATACGTTAGCAGATACGGAGAAATTGAAACGCCTAGATGAATTTCAATTGATGATGATTGAACAACCGTTAGCGGATTACGATTTTCTTGATCATGCACAGCTGCAAAAGAAAATAGAAACGCCTATTTGTTTAGACGAAAGCATCCATAGTTTAGAAGACGCGCGCGTTGCGATTACGCTGGGCAGTTGCCGCATCGTAAATATTAAACCAGGGCGAGTGGGTGGATTAACAGAGTCTATTCAAATCCATAATTATTGCATGGAGCATAACATACCCGTTTGGTGCGGCGGTATGGTAGAGATGGGGATTTCACGAGCGCAAAATGTTGCGCTTGCTTCGTTACCGAACTTTACGATTCCTGGCGATATATCTGCTTCTAGTAGGCACTGGGAGAGGGATATTATTTCGCCGGAAGTTATGCTTGAGGGCGGAAAAGTGATTGTACCGCAAAGCGTTGCTACTGAGTATGAAGTAGACCGCGGAAGGTTGGCGGAAATTACGAAGCAGCGAATTGTTTTGGAGCGGTAGGTTGAGTCTTTAAAATAGCGGGCGAATTTCGTCGTTAATTATCGGTAAGTCGATATTCCTTATCGAAACGTCGATATAATCTCATTTAATAAGGTTACTCTCGTGAGTAACCTTTTCGTATTGTACAAATTGGATAGACTAGTTTACAATCGAGCGTATATAAGGGGGAGTAATATGAAGCGCATTTCAATTTTAATAGCGGATGATGAGGCAGAAATTGCTGATTTAATTGAGATACATTTAGAAAAAGAAGGTTACCACGTCGTGAAAGCAGCTGATGGGGAAGAGGCAATTCATGTTATTGAAACGCAGCCAATCGACTTAGTGGTTTTAGATATTATGATGCCAAAAATGGATGGTTATGAAGTGACGCGTCAAATTCGCGCGAAGCATCATATGCCAATCATTTTCTTAAGTGCGAAAACGTCTGATTTTGATAAGGTGACAGGTCTTGTATTAGGTGCAGATGATTATATGACGAAACCTTTTACACCAATTGAATTAGTTGCGCGTGTAAATGCACAATTACGCCGATTTCTTACGTTAAATCAGCCGAAAGTAGCGGAGAGTAAATCTGCTTTAGAGGTAGGCGGAGTTGTTATTGATCCTGAGCGAAGAACTGTAAATGTGTACGGAGAACAAGTTGAATTAACACCAAAAGAGTTTGATATTTTGTATTTATTAGCGAGTCATCCGAAGAAAGTGTACAATGTGGAAAATATTTTTCAGCACGTATGGGCCGATGATTATTTTGAAGGCGGAAATACAGTTATGGTACATATTCGCACGTTGCGGAAAAAACTTGGGGAAGATAAAAGAAAGAATAAGTTAATAAAAACAGTGTGGGGAGTAGGTTATACTTTCAATGGCTAAAAAGATGAGAAGCTTTCGCTCGAAGATGGTTATGCTATTTGCGTTAAGTATGATATTTGCTGGTGGCGTAACGTATATCATTTATGAAGGATTACGGATCTATTATAAATTAGTCGTTCGTTTTGAAGATCCGTTAGCTCAATTTCGTTCTATGGTAAGACAAATTGGGGATGTTAATTTCTTTTTAATTATTTTCATCCCTCTATCCATTATGTTTTTCTTCTTCCTTACTAGACCGTATGTAAAATATTTTGATGAGATTTCAAGCGGGATTCATCATTTGGCGAACGGAAATTTTTCAAATGAAGTGCGCGTGTCATCAAATGATGAGTTTGGATATATCGCACGTGAAATAAATGTAGCGAGTGAAAAATTAAAGGAAGCAGTAGAACGAGGAGACTTTGCAGAAAGTAGTAAAGACCAACTCATTGTTAACTTAGCTCACGATTTAAGAACGCCGTTAACATCTGTTTTAGGTTATTTAGATTTAATTCTTAAAGATGAGAATTTGACGAAGGAACAAATTAAACACTTTTCCACAATTGCTTTTACGAAATCCGAAAGGCTGGAAAGTTTAATTGATGAATTATTTGAAATCACAAGAATGAATTATGGGATGTTGCAGCTAGAAAAAAGATCAATTGATATAGGTGAATTGCTTATTCAGTTAGATGAAGAATTATATCCGTTATTAGAAAAGAAGGGTTTAGAAGCGAGATTACATATCGCACCGCATTTACCTATTAACGGTGACGGGAAATTGTTAGCGAGGGTATTTGAAAATCTTTTAACGAATGCAATTCGCTACGGATACGATGGGAAATTTGTTGATGTGAACGGATATATTGAAGGCGAAGAGGTAGTCGTACAAATTATTAATTACGGAGATAGCATTCCGGAAGAAGATTTACCGTATCTTTTTGATATGTTTTATACAGGTGATAAGGCAAGATCAGAGCAACAAGGTGGTACAGGCCTTGGGCTATTTATTGCGAAAAATATTGTTGAGCAGCATGACGGGACGATTTCTGCTGAAAGTAATGTGATTAGAACGATATTTGAAGTAAGGTTGCCAAAAGAAGAGAGCGAAGCAATTTAATAAAAATTTAAACTTTACCCCACTTTTTATTTTAATAGTTTTTTCTATTCTATACGTAAGTTACGTTAAGGAGGAACTAGGAATGAAAAAGTGGGTATTTATTTCTCTTTTTATAGCGTGCACAATCTGCGTAGGTTTTTATATATCACCATTATTTCAAAAAGAGATCGATGTTAAAATTGCCGACAAAGATAATACGGTAAGAGCTACGAATACGGAAAATATAGAGGTTACAAAAGAAGAAATTTATAAAGGGGATCTATTATTAGTTAACAAAGATTACCCAGTAAAAAAAGATAGTATTAGGTCCGATATTATAAATGTAAATCATAATAGTGAATTAGTAAGAGGTTATGTAATATTTGATAGAAATCTTCGCTTATCAAAGAGTGTTGTGAAAAATTTTTTGAACGTTGTCGATGCAGCTGGAAAAGATGGCGTGCAGCATTTCTTAATGAATAGCGGATATCGAGATTTTAAAGAGCAAGAAAAGTTATATGAAAAAATGGGCTCTGACTATGCACTTCCAGCAGGATACAGTGAACATAATTTAGGATTATCACTCGACGTTGGATCTACGCAAAAGAAAATGGAGAAAGCGCCTGAAGGAAAGTGGATTGAAGAGAATGTATGGAAGCACGGCTTTGTTTTACGCTATCCGAAAAATAAAAGCGATATTACAGGCATTCAATATGAGCCGTGGCATATACGTTATGTCGGCTTACCTCATAGTGCGATTATGCAAAAAGAGAAAATTACATTGGAGGAATACTTAGATTTCTTAAAAGACAAAAAAGAAATTTCAACGAATGTAGAAGGTAAGAAATATACGGTTTCTTATTATAAAGTTTCTGGGAACAGGAAAGTGAATGTTCCGGTAAATAAGCAGTATGAAATTTCGGGGAATAATATGGATGGGGTTATTGTGACGGTTCAGGAATAGATAATCTTGATTCTCCCATAATAGTGCTCTATTACGGGAGAATCAAAATAGAGGAATAGGTACAATTCTCAATGAATTTTATTCAGAGTAAAAAAGGTCGGAGCTTCATCAACATTCTTCAGCCATATATACCCTTGACTATGTAAGTTATCCTTCATCCAGACATCGCCTTTATATACATTTGTTTTCTTGCGAAGCCAAGTAAGATAAGGTCCAATAACTTGAGGGTCTTCATCACGTTCATTCTGTTTTGGGAATGAGATTTGTTTCTGTTCTTCTGTTTTTATATTGATCATATAAAGTGTTGTAAACATCGTCGGAACAGGGCCTTCTTTCCATGCCTTATTTTCTGTTGCACGAGCCACAACCACTTTGTTTGGTGAAAACCATTCTAAATCAAGGTCTACATAACCGACAGGTGTGTAGACCTTTTGTTGTTTTGCTGTTACCATGTCTGCCACTGTGAATTTTTTATTTTCTACAAAAAACCTTCCTTCTCCTGAAATATAGGCCAGTTGGTTGGCTGATGGAGCCCACTTCATCCAGTCTTTGAACCATAGCATGTTACCAATCGTTCGAAAGTGTTTCCCTTGTGATGAGATAACACATAATGTATTGCTATCCATTGCCAAAGAGGCAGTAGGACTAGCCAAAAAACTAATCCATTTTCCATCAGAACTCCACTTGAAATAGTTAGCGGTAATTGCAAATAAATCAGTTTCATTTGTTTGAATCGTATAAAAAGGCCTTATTTTATCTTTAGCAAGATTTGCATCTACAGGAATTTTATAAAGTGGAACCTTGCCCCATCCGGTCGGACGCAAGCAGGATTGTGAGGAGACGATAAATTCCTTTCCGTTCGGGAACCATTCGAAATCACTAACCCCAAGTGATACATTTTCAAAACCTTGTGGGCGACCGTTTTTAATTTTTGTAACGTTTAATAAACCTTGATCAGTGTAAGCCAATTGATTTTTGTTTGGCGACCACTTAAAGTCAGATGTTACGACTCTTACATAAGGCTGATAGTTTATTTTCTCTTTCGTATCATAAATGAATAAGTTAGACTTTTTCCCTGTTTCATCACTATCAATATAACCAATAAATCTCCCATCATAAGACCATTTTGGAGAATACACATATCGATTTTTTGTGATTTGTATTTCTTGATTTCCTTTCTTTATCCATAGCTGATGGTCCCGGATAAATGCAGCCGTAAGTGATGGAGGGGCTGCACTAACCGTTGTTGGTACATATAAAATGATTAAAATTATAAATAATAAAATTCGAAATCTCAAGAATATCCCTCCTGCTTATAGATTGTCCGAATATGTAATGGAAACTCATATTTTAATATAAAATTAAACATTATAACGTTATATTTACTTTTCGTTTTTTTCATGTTACTCTAAATATGTGAAAGAGATATAAAATGAAACTTTAATGTAAGCGTATTCTTATGGCTTCTTATAGAAAAGGGTGGAAATACAATGACAGAACGATTCGTACTACGTAATGTGAAACGTGTGAACGGGGAAGAGATTGACATTGTAATTGAAAATAATAAAATCGCACAGGTGACGAAAGCTGGTGCTGGCGAGGGTGGAAAGGTTCTTGATTACTCTGGTACTTACGTATCGAGTGGCTGGATTGATTTACACGTTCATGCTTTTCCAGAGTTTGATCCGTATGGCGATGAGGTAGATGAAATTGGCGTTAAGCAAGGGGTAACGACAATTGTTGATGCGGGTAGCTGCGGAGCTGATCGTATTGCAGATTTAGTAAAAAGTAGAGAACAGGCGAAAACGAATTTATTTGCCTTTTTAAATATTTCTCGCATCGGTTTGAAACGAATTGATGAATTATCCAATATGGAATGGATAGATAAAGAGAAAGTAATAGAAGTCGTAGAAAAGTATAAAGATGTAATCGTTGGGTTAAAGGCGAGAATGAGTAAAAGTGTCGTTTGTGATAGCGGAATTGAACCGCTTCATGTTGCACGCTCGTTATCTCGTGAAACATCATTACCGATTATGGTACATATCGGTTCAGCCCCTCCTCGCATTGAGGAAGTTGTACCTCTTTTAGAAAAAGATGATGTGATTACGCATTACTTAAACGGGAAAGAAAATAATTTATTTGATGAAGAAGGCAAACCGCTACCTGTATTACTAGATGCAGTGAAGCGCGGTGTTCATTTAGATGTTGGTCATGGTAATGCTAGTTTTTCTTTTAAAGTAGCAGAAGCGGCGAAGCGTCACGATATTGCCTTTAATACAATTAGTACAGATATTTACCGGAAGAACCGTATACACGGTCCAGTGTATAGTATGGCTCATGTTCTTTCGAAATTCCTTTACTTAGGTTATCCGCTAGAAGAAGTAATTAATGCGGTTACGAAAAATGCGGCAGAGTGGCTGAAAAAACCAGAGCTTGGCCGTATTCAAGAAGGCGATATTGCAAACTTAACTTTATTTACGGTGAAAGATGAGAAGGTTACGTTAATTGATTCAGAAGGGGATCAGCGCGTTGCTGAAAGAAGAATTGATACGAAAGGGGTTGTAATCAATGGGTCATTCATTGAATGCTAAGTACGGATTAAAAAGAGTGATTAATGCGAGCGGTAGAATGAGTATTTTAGGTGTATCCGCTCCTACAGATACAGTTATGGATGCGATGAAACATGGTGGACAAAATTATGTAGAAATTGCTGATTTAGTAGATAAAGCGGGAGACCATATTGCGAGAATTCTAGATTCAGAGGCAGCAGTGGTTGTAAATTCAGCATCGAGCGGAATTGTACTTTCTATCGCTGGTATCGTTACAGAAGGAAACCGTCGTAAAAGTGAAAGACTTCATCAAGAGGTCATCGCGAAAAACGAAGTGATTATGTTAAAAGGTCATAACGTTCAATACGGTGCTCCTGTTGAAACGATGATTTATTTAGGCGGCGGTAAACTTGTAGAAGTTGGTTACGCAAATGAAGGGAAAGCAGAGCATATTGAAGATGCGATTGGTGAAAATACAGCAGCGATTCTGTATGTGAAATCCCATCATGCCGTGCAAAAAAATATGATTTCTGTTGAAGAAGCATGGGAAGTTGCGCAGCGAAATAACATACCACTGATCGTCGATGCAGCAGCTGAAGAAGATATTCAAAAATATGTGAAGTATTCAGACCTTGCCATTTATAGCGGTTCAAAGGCGATTGAAGGGCCGACTTCTGGTATTGTCGGCGGGAAACGAAAATATATTGAGTGGCTGAAAGTGCAATTACATTGCATCGGAAGAAGTATGAAAGTGGGGAAAGAAACAACTTTCGGCTTACTTCAAGCGCTTGATGAGTACGGAGTAAAAGAAGATAAAAGTGAACAAGAAAAAGAGTTGTTACAAGTACTTATGCCGCTGAAAGAATTAAACGGTGTGAATGTAACAATCGTGCAAGATGAAGCAGGAAGAGCGATCTTTAGAGCACGCATTCACATTAACGAGCACGAGTTAAATAAATCAGCAAAAGACGTTGTAGCAGCATTACGAGAAGGGGAAATCGCCATTTACACACGTGATTACGGCGTAAGACAAGGATTCTTTGATATCGATCCACGTCCACTTCAAGGTGATGACATACATGTGATTGAAGAAAAAATGAGAGAAATTGTAGGGGGAAACTAAAATGACAAACATTCAAAAACGTTTTTATAAAGGACGCGTAGCATTAAATGTATTAGCGAACAATATCCAAAATGCGAAAGATATTTTTGAAGCAGCAGAAGGTTATGTAGTAGTGGGAGTGTTATCAAAAGACTACCCAACAGTAGAAGAAGCAGTTACAGCGATGAAAGCATACGGAAAAGAAATTGATGACGCGGTATCAATCGGACTAGGAGCAGGAGATAATCGCCAAGCGGCAGTTGTAGCTGAAATTGCGAAGTATTATCCTGGTAGCCATATTAACCAAGTGTTCCCTTCAGTTGGAGCGACACGTGCAAATCTTGGCGGAAAAGATAGCTGGATTAATAGTTTAGTATCACCAACAGGAAAAGTAGGGTACGTAAATATTTCTACTGGTCCAATTAGTGCAGCTGGAGAAGAAAAAGCAATCGTTCCAATTAAAACAGCGATCGCACTTGTACGTGATATGGGCGGAAATTCATTGAAATACTTCCCAATGAAAGGTTTAGCTCATGAAGAAGAATATCGCGCAGTTGCGAAAGCATGTGCGGAAGAAGGATTTGCATTAGAGCCAACAGGCGGAATTGATAAAGAAAACTTCGAAACAATTGTACGTATCGCGCTAGAGGCAAACGTAGAGCAAGTTATCCCGCACGTGTACTCTTCTATTATTGATAAAGAAACTGGTAATACGAAAGTAGAAGATGTTCGTGAATTATTAGCGGTCGTGAAGAAGTTAGTTGATCAATATGCGTAAGAAAATTGCAGCATTTGGCGAAGTAATGATGCGCCTGCAAGTACCAGGATATGAATTGTTGTCACAAGCTAACACATTAAATTACTCATTTTCTGGTACAGGTGTGAACGTTGTAGCAGCACTTTCTCATCTCGGGCATGAAGGCTTTCTTATTTCAACCTTACCGGAAAACTCTGTTGGGGATGCTGCGATATCACATATTCAAAAGTTAGGCATTCGGGCGCCGTTTATTTCAAGAGGCGGTAAATATGTCGGCATGTACTTTTTAGAAAATGGATTTGGAGCACGTGCAAGCCGCGTTACATATTCAAATCGACTAGAAAGTAGCTTCAATACGGCGTCTGAAGAGATGTACCAGTTTGAAGAAATCGCCAAGGAAATTGATATCGTTCATTTTTGCGGGATTACACTTGCGATGAATGATACGGTGCGCCATCATATGAAATCTTTAGCGAAAGCAGTTAAAGAAAACGGAGGCATTGTCGTTTTTGATTGCAATTATCGTCCATCGCTTTGGGGAGAAGATGGATATGAGCAGGCGAAACCGCATTATGAAGAAATGCTAGCTCTTGCTGATATCGTTATGATGAATGAAAAAGATGCAATGTTCGTTCTTGGAATGCAAACAGAAGAGACGGAGCGAGAGGCGCAACTTGTTGATCTTATTCCGAAAGTGGCTGAAACATATCATATTGCTACAATTGCTGGTACACATCGCTCTATTAATAGCGATAATACACACTCGCTTCGCGGGTTTATATGTAAAGATGGTGCGTTCACTTTTGCAAAAACACTTACGTTTTCTGTATATGATAGAATAGGTGCTGGAGATGCTTATACGAGCGGGATTATTCATGGCGAGATAGAAGAGTTTGCACCAGAGAAAGCTGTTTCATTTGCGTCAGCAGCTGGAATGCTTGCACATACAATCGTCGGTGATACGCCAATGTCATCAGAGAAGGATATACTTCGGGCAATGACGGCATCAGTAGGTGATGTAGAAAGGTAGTGGGTGTAACGGTGAACGTAACGAGAAAAAAAGGACCATTATATTTACAAATAAAAAATATTATTCGTGATCGAATATTGCATGGTGTATATGCGATTCATACGAATATTCCTTCCGAACCGCAGTTAGAAGAAGAGTTCAAAGTAAGTAAAATTACAGTGCGGAATGCGATTAAAGAACTTGCTCAAGAAGGATATTTGGAAAAGAAAAGCGGTAAAGGAACGAAAGTCATTCGTAATACTTCTGCGACAAAGTTGTCAAAGGGTAAGAAATTTACAGAAGTATTAGTGGAAGAAGGATATAAAGTACAGAAGAAATTGCTAAAAGCAGAAATCGTTCATAATGAAGAAGGAACAGTGCCGTTTCGATTATTTGGTAAGGAGTGTTTCCGTATCGAACGTTTATATGCGTTAAATGATACGCCGTACATTCATTATACGCACTACTTCTCAGCACACATGGCAAGCACAGATTTATCGGACTTTGACTTGCAATCGCTTTACGATTTGGTCGAGGACAGAGGTATACATTTAGAAAACTTCAGAGATGAATTCGCAGTTGGTGCCGCTCCTAATTTCGTTGCAGAAGCGTTAGGTGAAAAAGAAGGGACAGCGTTATTAAAACGTATGCGCTATTCTTACGATGAAGTTGGCGAAGTAATTGAATATAGCGAAGGCTACTACAATACAGAAATGCAGCATTATGTAGTGAATTATGACGTATAAAAAGAGGGTATTCGCCCTCTTTTTTTATAAAGTGGAACTTTAATTGGATTCATCCCGCGCCACTCAGGTGTTGCTGTCCATAAATACGGGGTAAAAGTAAGGGGAATGAGAGATGGATATATACTTATTAATCGTCACGTTACTTGCAATCGCGATTGTTATTTTAGGGGTATCATGGTGGAAATGGCATGCATTTATTAGTTTAACAGTTGCTAGTTTATTTTTAGCTATTATGTCTGGACTGAATTTAACGAAAATAGTGACTGCCTATGAAACTGGTGTTGGTAGTGTACTAGGGCATTTAGTTGGTATTTTAGCTCTCGGAACAATTTTAGGGAAAATGATGTCTGATTCAGGAGCAGGCATGCAAGTAGCAGATTTCTTTATTCGATTTTTCGGTGTGAAGAAACTACCTTGGGCTATGTTATTTGCAGGATTTGTTATAGGGATTCCAGTATTTTTTGAAGTGGGGATAGTCATTTTATTACCACTTGTTATTTCTATTCGAAAAACGACGAAGCAAAATATATTATTAATTGCGTTACCTGTTATTGCTGGGTTATCTATTGTTCACGGGCTCGTGCCACCACATCCAGGGGCGATGACAGCAATCGGTATTTATAACGCGAACTTAGGAAAGGTACTTTTATATTCATTAATTATTGCGTTACCAACAGCCATTATTGCAGGGCCGATATTTGCAAAGTGGGTACATAAAAGAGTTATACCTGAAAATGAACCAGAGCTTGTCCGGGTTACGACTGTATCAACTGATTTACCAAGTCGTAAAGTTTCATTCTTTATTATTTTATTACCAGTTGTATTGATGATTTTATCAGTAGTTGCACCATATATTTCATTACCGGAAAAGTTGACTGAATTTTTCGTGTTTATAGGAAGTCCAGTAATTGCTTTACTTATTTCATGTTTCGCAGCATTTTATTTACTCGGAATAAGACAAGGAATTAATAAAAAGGTCATTAAAAAATTAACGGATGAAAGTTTATTGCCGGTCGGTTCCATTATTTTAATTATCGGTGCAGGCGGTGGATTTAAACAAATATTAATTGAAAGCGGCGTTGGAACAGCGATTGCACAAATGGCAGAACATATATCGTTATCACCGATAGTATTAGCTTTCATGGTAGCTGGATTAATTCGAATTGCAACAGGTTCAGCGACGGTAGCATTAACGACAGCAGCAGGAATTGTTTCACCTGTTATTCAGCACATGTCTGGCGTAAATTTAGAATTGCTCGTTATTGCAACGGGCGCGGGATCATTAATGTTTTCTCACGTAAATGATGCAGGGTTCTGGCTTGTAAAAGAGTATTTAGGATTAACGGTGAAGGAAACGTTTAAAACGTGGACGGTGCTGGAGACATTGTTATCATTTATTGCATTTGGCTTTGCGCTTTTATTGAATATGTTTATTTAAGAAGATACCTTAATTGGTATCTTTTTTTGATGAAGCCCATTTCCGAAAACAAGCCCGTTTTTAGATAAGCCAAGCTTCCTATTCGCCCTGAAAACATACTATAAATGGAATCCCCTCATTTAGAGCAAGGTGAACTTGTTATGAATGATACTAAAGGAGGAATATAGTAATGAGCGAAAAGTGTGAACACAGACATGATGATTGTAACCGCAGACATGGGTGCGGCGGCGGTTTTGCGCTTCTAATCGTATTGTTTATTTTATTAATTATCATCGGTGCTAGCTGCTTCGGCGGAGGCGGCGGTTGTGGTTATGGTGGTTACGGCGGTTATGGCGGCGGCTATGGTGGATATTGCTGCTAATTAAAAACTATTGAAAATAGCCTTGTGCATTATGCACAAGGCTATTTTATTCATATTTTTATATGCTGTGATAATTTATTAATGTACAGAGAACGGATTAAGAAGAAGAAAATGATCTCAATAATCCCGAATAAAGTGAGTACGATTAATGTCTCTTTCAGTAATGAGAAAGAAAACATGCTTTGTAAAAACTTAATGGCGAATATTGTATGAATACCAGCAACAATATAAGGAACGAAAAATAATATTCCTAATTGAATCGTTGCAGAACGAAACATTTCTGATTCTGTTAAGCCAAGTTTTGTAATCGTAATATACTTTTGTCTTTCAGTTGTTAAGTCGTTATACATACGGAAATATAAAACACTAGCCGCACCGATAAAGAAGATAAAGCCAAGAAATGCCCAAATAAAGAATTGAGCAACTGCATTTCCTTTACCGTAAATGAGTTCATCCGTAGCTGTATATATGAAGAAAGGAACTTGAGCGTTCTCTTCTGTATGCTTTTCGTAGAACTTACGTGCATCACCACTAATAACACGTAACATATTTTTTGTTGGAACGATTGCATTTTCCCAGTTTTCTACGAAGTAGTTATAGATTACGGTTGTTTCAATATGAGGAATCATATTATCAAATACATAATCTTGTACGACAGCTAAATGTGGGAATGCAAAGGATGGTTCTATTCCCTTATTAATAAACCCTTTAATATGAAATTCTTTTTTATTAGATCCAAGTGTAATCGTATTATGCTTTGCAAATGGATTAGATACGAGATTGAGAAGTTCTGGTGAGTGGCGAGAAATAATATACACTTGTGTAGAATCAAGTGTTATTTCCGGTCTTTTCAATTGTTTAGCAATTGCGTTATAATCACTCATCTTCATAAGCATAATGTCTTCTTTTGAAGCTGTATCTTTTACTACTGTAAACTTATATTTTCTGTACTGAAAATTATTATTTGTAAGCTCAGTTTCAATTGTAGTAATATGCTTTTGTTCAAGGGAATTGTCACCTTCTGATGTATAAGTGAAGGGGACGGGATATCGTTCTAGTACCGATGCTGTTGTATTGTTATTAGCAGCGAATAAACCAATAATAATTGTAAATGCAAGTGCAGATAGCATAGAAACGATAAAGAGTACATTAATATTACTACGGGTACGAGAAACTAAATCTGAAATCCATAACATATTTATTTGTTTCAAATAAAACTTTCTTCGTTTCTTTAAAATATAGATGAAAAGAAGAAATGTTTGTGAAAAGAAAAAATATGTCCCGACTACTACGAGCGGCAAAATAGATAACATAATAAAGACGACAGATCCATTTTGTACATTTTTTTCTGTTACGTAGCCTTGTGGGTAACCGGCAATATAATAGCATAGCCCTAAACAAATTAAAGCGAATAAAGAGATGAGTATAGATGGCTTTTTTTCGGCTTTCACTTTTTTGTTACCTTTAATAAGCTGCGCTGTTTTACGAGTACGAATAAACATCGGTGTAAATGTAGAAACGATTAAAAATAAAATGATAAACGTTACGGTTGTAACGATAATCGCTTCTGTCGGCCAATATAAATAGAGGCCATTCGCACCTGTTAATTTCGAAGTGACTAATAAGAAGAAGTTAGAAAATACAAGGCCACCTTGAATACCGATAAAGATAGACAATATCCCGATGATCATGTTTTCAGTAAATAACAGTCTTTTTAATTGTCTCTGTGAGATCCCAAGAATAGTGAGTATCCCGAATTGTTGCTTTCGTACATTTAAAAATGATCCCACTGAATATAAGAGAAAGAAGAACGAGAACAAAACAATAATAAACTGTGCAGTACTAGCTGAATTCATAAGAGGATCTCGTTCTTGGAAACTCTGTACACTTTGTAAACGTGGATGGAACGCATATACAGTAAATGAAAAGAAAACCATGATAGAAAAAGCACTGCTTACAAAATAAGCGAAATATGCTTTCGAATTACGCGAGACATTTTTAAATGCAAATTGCCAAAATGTCATCCACGTCTTCCTCCTAATAAAGCTAAAACATCTAATATTTCTTGATAAAACTTCTCGCGATATAGTCCGCGGTGAAGTTCATTGTAAAGCTCTCCATCTTTAATGAAAATGACGCGGTTACAATAACTTGCTGCGAATGGATCGTGTGTAACCATTAAAATTGTTGCATCTTCTTCTTTATTCAATTTCGTAAATAGCTCCATTACGTCAATTGCCGCTTTTGAATCTAAGTTTCCTGTTGGTTCATCAGCAAGTAGAAGTGACGGATGATGAATAACAGCACGCGCTACTGCGGTACGCTGTGCTTGTCCTCCGGAAACTTCAAAAATACGTTTGTCTAAAATATGATCAATGCCAAGTTTTTTTGAAATGTTATCAAGCTTTTCGTCCATTTCTTTTAATGGAATATTATCTAACGTTAAAGGTAGTACGATATTTTCACCGATTGTTAGTGTATCTAGTAGGTTAAAGTTTTGGAAAACAAATCCTAACTCTTGGCGGCGGAAAATAGCTAACTTCTCTCTACGAAATGTGTGCGGTTTTTTTCCGTTAATAACGACATCACCAGAAGTGGGTGAATCAATTGTAGAGATAACGTTTAAAAATGTAGATTTACCACTACCAGATGGCCCCATGATAGCAACAAATTCACCTTTATCTACATGTAAATTTATATTTTTTAAAGCAGTATGAGGGACTTTTCCTTCATACACTTTTGAGACGTTTTTTATGTGTAAAACTTCTTCCATAGTAATCACCTTTCTATCCGTTAAAACTTAATATGTTGTGATAATTTTTGCATATAGAAGGAACGAATTAGAAGGAAAAATATCACTTCAACTGTTCCAAAAATCATCAGTACGACTGTAATCTCAGCGAAGAACGAGAGCTGTAAAACCTCTTGTAGCATCTTTGTCGCAAACATCGTATGGATCGATGCCATAATGTATGGAACAAAGAATAAAATAGCAAGTTGAATTGTAGCAGATCGTTTCATCTCAGCTTCTGTTAAACCGATTTTTGTAATCGTTACATACTTTTCTTGCTCATTTGTTAAATCTGTATACATTCTGAAGTAAAGAACACTGCCAGCACCGATAAAGAAAATAACACCTAAGAAAGTACCAATTAAGAAGAACGAAGCGACATTTTGTTTTGTTGTGTATAGAGAATCGCTTGCTTCACTTGCATGGAAAGGCTTGTGCTCTGCTTGAATGCTGTTCCCGTCGGTATTAATTTTGTCTATGAATAACGAGCCGATGTTATTCGCTTTTTCCCAGTCTTTAACTTTAAAGCTATATACACTCATCTGTTTTGAAACGGATGATAATGCCTCTACATTCTCATCAGATAATACGAGTAATTGTGAGATTAAGCTATTTGGGAAAGGATTATAATTTTTATATTCTTTTACTTGTAGCTGTAGGCTGTTTTGAGTAAGTGTAAGAATATCTTTCCTGTCTGTATCATAAATTGTGCCAATGAATTGATCATCTATGTCTTTCATAAGGATATAAGATTCATTATTTTTTACTTTGAGATGTTCCCAGTTTAACGCCTTAGCAAGTATATTGTAATCACTTTGTTTAATTGCATAATAGAGCTTTGGGTTCTCTTCCGCCGAAGATACTTCATATATATCCGTTTTAAATTGTTTATAAGTAAATTGTTCTTCGTTAAATTTTTGTTCTAACCAATTCAAATGTTCATCTGCTAACGTATTTTCAGTATGTGATAAATATGTAAAAGGAAAAGGATTTTCCCTTACTGCATCAAACTTTGTGAATTTCCCAAAACCGTATAAGAACGTAATCATAGTGAAAGCGAGTGTTGATAGCATCGCTACAATAAAGAGCATGTTAATATTTGTCCGAATGCGAGCTGCTAAATCAGAAATCCAAAGCATATTAATACGTTTCATATAAAATTTTCTTCTCGTTTTTAATATACGAATGAGTAAAAAACTAATTTGTGAAAAGAAAAAATATGTTCCAGCCGCAACGAGTGAAGGAATGACAAATATACTGGTGACGGCGTACAAAATTCCAATTACGTCGCCAAGCGATATGAAATATAGCGGATTTGCTGCTAGTACGTATCCAGATATTAAACATGTCGCACCAAATAGAGAGATGAGCACGGACGCTTTTCTTTCTTTTTGCTTTGTTCCTTCTTTTAAAAGACGTACAGCCTTTCTCGTCCGAATGAGCATCGGTGTAAAAGATGAGACGAGAATGAAGAGTCCAAGAAAGATGATCATAGTTAAAATAATGGCACCCGTTGGCCAATATAAATATAAACCAGGCACATGTGTAATTTTGGCGGTAACTAGTAGAAAGAACTGTGAAAAGACAAGTCCAAGTTGAATGCCGAAAAATATGGAAAGAACACCAATTAGCATGTTTTCTAGAAATACAAGTCTTTTTAATTGTTTTTGAGATATACCAAGTACTGTTAAAATCCCAAATTGTTTTTTTCGTACTTTTAAGAAAGTACCGATTGAATATAGTAAAAAGAAAAACGAAAAGAATACAATAACAACTTCTGAAATTGTCATTAATATGTTCAGAGCAGCATTCACGCCTGTCATATGCAATTTAGGATGAAATAAATAAACCGCAAACGAGAAAAAAATTGCAATGGAAAATGCACTACTTACAAAATAGGCGAAATAAGCTCTGGCGTTCCGGGTTACGTTTTTGAATGCAAACTGCCAAAATGTCATTCACCTGAACCTCCTAATATAATGAGCATGAAAAAGGAGGGAAGAGATCCCACCTTCTCATGTAATAACTTTTTTAATGTGTATTAGTATATTGTGATAATTTTTGCATATAAAGCGAACGAATGAATAAGAAAAAGATGACTTCAACTACTCCAAAAATAATAAGAACTGCTGAAATTTCTTTGAATAGTGATAAAGCAATTACGTCTTGAAGCATTTTTGTTGCGAACATTGTATGAATGGACGCCATAACGTAAGGAACGAAAAATAAAATGCTAAGTTGAATGGTTGCAGATCTTTTCATCTCTGCATCTGTTACACCGATTTTAGAAATGGTTACATACTTTTCTTGCTCGTTCGTTAAATCAGTATACATTCTGAAGTAAAGAACGCTACCTGCTCCAATAAAGAAAATGACACCTAAGAATGTCCCGATTAGGAAGTACGCGGCACTACCAGATGTGATTCTGTATAATGAATCTGCTGATTCATAGGAGCGTATAAGAGGGCCTTCGTATTGGAATTCCTGTCGATCTTTTTGTATTTTTTTCATAAAATCATCAGCAATTTCATAAGTCTTTTCCCAATTTTGTACGTTATAATTGTACGCTGCTACGTGCTTTGTTGTATTTGGTAAGTTGTTTATAACAGTGTCAGGTAAAATTAAAGTTTGGTATGAAAAGTTAGATGGAATGGCCCCTGCTTGTTCATAGCCCTTTACTTGTAATTGCGTATTTGTGCTAGAAAGTGTAATAGACTTTCTATTGTAGCTTGGCTCAAATTCGCTGAATAAGGTTACATAAGCGCTACCTGTTAAGACATATGCTTCAGTATCATTCATGAATAGTTGTTTCATTCGCAGGGAAGCTGCGAGTTTATTATAGTCACTTTGTTTCATTGCATATATGTCATTATAAGCTGTTATGCCTTCATCTTCTTTCAGTGGTGTTTCATATAAATCAGCTTTTATTTTTTTATAAGAGAAATTCTCTTTTCGTAATTGTTGTTCAAGCCAATTTAAATGATCATTCACAAAAGGATTTGCGTCATAAGAAAAATAAGAGAATGAAAAAGGTGAACTTCGCGTAACTTCTAGCTTTGTAAACTTTCCCACTCCATATAGGAACGTAATCATTGTGAAAGCAATTGTAGATAGCATTGCTACAATAAAAAGCATATTAATATTCGTTCGGATGCGGCTTGCTAAATCCGAAATCCACAGCATATTAATCCGTTTCATATAAAATTTTCTTCTTTTCTTTAAAATATAAATAAGTAAGAAACTAATTTGAGAAAAGAAAAAATATGTTCCGATTGTAACGAGCGTTGGAATCACGAAAATACTTGAAACCATATATATAACGCCTACTTGCGAGTTTATTGAGAAGAAATATTTAGGATTTCCAGCTAAAATATAACCACTTAATAAACAGATAGCACCAAATAGAGAGATAAATATGGATGGTTTTCTTTCCTTTTGTTTCCTACCATTAGTTTTTAAAAGGTTTACCGTCTTTTTCGTACGAATTAGCATGGGTGTAAATGAAGATACAGCGATAAAGAGACCAAGAAACACAATCATTGTTAAAATGAAAGCATTCGTAGGGATATATAAATATATCCCTGGTAGATGTGTAATTTTCGCTGTTACTAATAAGAAAAACTGCGAGAAGACAAGTCCAAACTGCATACCGAAAAAGATAGATAAAATACCGATTAACATATTTTCCATAAAAACAAGACGATGTAATTGCTTTCTCGATATTCCTAAAACGGTCAAAACTCCAAATTGTTTTTTTCGAACTTTTAAAAACGTACCGATGGAATATAGTAAAAAGAAGAAAGAGAAAAATACAATTACAACTTCTGAAAATATCATTAATCCTGAAATTTCAGCGGTCATGCTAAAGTTTTGTAATTTCGGATGGAATAAGTAAACAGCAAACGAAAAGAAAACAGCAATGGAAAAGGAACTGCTGACGAAATAAGCAAAATAAGCTCTAGAATTACGCGTTACATTTTTAAATGCAAATTGCCAAAATGTCATAATATGTACCTCTCGCTAGAAGGCAAATATGTAGTTTTATTGCAAAAAATGTATGAGAGTAAGTTCTCATACATTTTGCTAGCATATGTTCCGATCATGCTTCGGCCACCTTCTCCGTAGTTTCTGCTTGATTATTTGCAGCGTTGTGGAAGATGATTTTAATCGTCGTTCCTTTACCAACTTCAGAATCTAGTTTGACAGAGTGACCTAAATAATCACAAATTTTACTTACAATATAAAGTCCCATACCAGTAGATTCTCCGAATGCGCGACCATTTTTCCCAGTGTAAAACGGTTCAAATACTCTTCGAATATCTTCTTGCGGAATACCAACACCTTCATCGCGAACTTCTAAAATAATATCTTTTCCGTTTCGGTAAGCAGATAGGAATACTTTCTTTCCGCGCTCACCAGAGTAACGAACGGCATTTGTCATTAACTGATAAATAATGAATTTTAGCCATTTCGCATCCGAAGCAACTTTTAAATCGGAATGAACTTCTAAAACAGGGAAGACGCCGTTTCGAATGAAGAGTTCTTTTAATCCATTAATATTTTTTGTTACCGCATCTTTTAATGAAATCGTCTCAACATGGAAATCTTCATGGAAGTTATTTAACCTTGCCATATATAAAGCCATATCGAGCCCTTGATTTAATCGTTCTAATTCTTTTTTGAATTTCGGAATCAAATGTTCATCTTCCATTTCGAGCACCATAAGCTGCATAACAGACACAGGTGTTTTCATTTGATGCACCCAGTGGTTAATGAATAATTGATGTTCTTGTTGTTTTACTTCATACGACTGTAGTTCTTTTTGGAATAGACGATACTGCGTACGCACGAGTTCATTTACACCGTGAGGCATCGGAGCAGTTGCTCTTTCAATAAACGCATCTTCCATTTTCTCTGGTTGCTCACTTAATCTATGGTACATTCTACGATTCCGAACGTAACGATAAGCGAGGAAACAAATGAATAAATATAAACTTAAAACGACGAAGTAAAATTTATTATTTTGAAATCCATCTACTGCATCATAAAGAACGAAGATGATACCGAAGTTTAATACGTATAGTAGAAAAAATGCAAAATGATCACGTAAAAATAGCTTCATGCTTATTCACTCCAAGTTGCGTTAAAACGATACCCAAGTCCACGTACTGTTTCAATAGCATTTTCAATACCAAGCTCATTGAACTTTTTACGAAGACGCGTAATGTTTACGTTTAATGTATTTTCCTCCACGAAGCTTTCGTCATCCCAAAGAGCAGCTAGTAAATCTTCACGGCTCGCTGTACGAGGGAATTTAGATAATAACATTTCTGCTAAAATTGCCTCTTTCTTCGTTAAAAGAACTTGCTCAGCACCGAAATGAATTTCTGGGCGCTCTGGGAATAGTTTTAAACCTTCTACTTCAACGATACGTTCAGAAATATTAGGTGCATAATCACCGTAAATACGGCGTAATTGACCTTTAATTTTCGCCATTACAACGTCGTAGTGGAACGGTTTTGTAATATAATCATCCGCACCGCTTTCAATCGCCATAATTTGTTCCATTTCACCAGCACGAGCCGAAATGAAAATAATTGGGCAAGTAGATTCATGACGAATTTGACGGCACCAGTAGAATCCATCGAATTTCGGTAAGTTTACATCAAGTAAAACAAGATGTGGTTTTACTGCGTTAAACGATTCCATAATATCATCGAAGTTCTCTGCAACAACAGCTTCATAGCCGTATTTTTGAATGTGAGATTGTAGTAATGATGAAATATTTGGATCGTCTTCAACGATTAAAATTTTATACATATGTATATTCCTCCTAAAAAAACAATTGTAGCTATAGTGTATCATGTGTTTCAAGTCTTTTCATTATGTTGAAAGATAAGCTAGTAAACAGTATAGGTCAAAAGTGCGGAAAGTAAAAAGGGCGTATAGATAATTGACAATTAACTGAAATCATTTTAACATTTAGATAAATATCTAAATGTCTAATTAGTGAAGGGAAGAAAGACATTGAATCAAGCATTTAAAGCATTAGCAGACCCAACAAGGCGAAAAATTTTAGATTTATTAAAAGAAGGCGATTTAACCGCTGGGGAAATTGCGGAGCATTTCAATATGACAAAGCCAAGTATTTCACACCACTTAAACGCACTTAAAAATGCTGAACTTATTCAAGATGAAAAAAAGGGGCAATTCGTTATGTACTCTTTAAACACAACTGTATTTCAAGATTTGTTGACTTGGGTGTTTACATTTACGAATAAGGGGGGAGAGGGGAAATGAAGAAGCATCTTTTTGCAATTATATTAATTGTTACAACTTGTTTAGCTTGGGCGTTTGCTTGGCAACATTTGCCGGATACAATTGCGACACATTGGAGCGGCGGTAAGGCAGATGGTTATTCTTCTAAACTTTATGGAATGATTTCGATGGTTGGAATTATGATTGTGTTATATATATTTCTAAATGTATTACCAAAAATTGACCCAAAGAAAGCAAATTACGAGAAGTTTTCTAAAGCTTTTATGATGATGAATAACGGAATATTATTGCTACTATTTGTAGGGAACATAGATATTATTACAAGTGGATTAGGATACAACTTATTCATTAATCGATTGCCTGAATTATTAGTTGGTATTTTATTTATAGTCATCGGCAACTATTTACCACAGTGCAAACCAAACTACTTTGTCGGTATAAAAACGCCGTGGACATTAAGTAATGAGGAAGTGTGGAGAAAAACGCACCGTTTTAGTGGAAAGGTGTTTGTTGTATTAGGAGTTATTATGATTTTAAGTATTTTTGCTCCGGTAGCTTGGAAAACTTTCCTAATCATTGGCATTATTGTTGGTGCAGTAGGATTAACAATGGGATATTCCTACGTCGCTTATAAAAAAGAACTAAAAATGTAAATAAAGCTGCTTTTCCTTCTAAGGAAGAGCAGCTTTATTTTTATTTCTTCAAAACCGGTATCCAAATTTCACTTTTAAAGTTTGGAGAAGATACATCTTTTTGTTCATTCCACAATATTTCTGGTCCTTTTGCTAGTTCATAGTTTGAGGAAGGAAACCATTCGGAATAAATGCGCCCCCATACATTTTGTAATGTTTCAGGAAATGGGCCGACAGCTTCAAAGATAGCCCACGTTGAAGCTGCGACTTCAAGTTGTGCGAATTGCGCTGGACAATCTTTCGTTGAGGCCACTCCAATGTAGTGATCAAGTTCTCCCTTTTCCTCCATTCTTCCTTCAGAAAAGTTAGTAGAAGCACTGATGATTCCATTTGGTTCCATGTTTGAAAGTGACTTTAATGTTTGAATGGACTCTGGATTTAAACTTTTCCACATAGAAGCGATTTCTTCATTAACACCGTTAAATACAATTGGTACGCGTTTTGTAATACCAATGATTTGAAATGGTTCTTTTTCTTCAATTCGATAGTTCATCTGATTTCCTCCTTGAATTGATAATTGGAAGGTCATTGGTGAATAAGCTTTCAAAGAATGACTACTATTTCGGGCCTCTGAAGGTGTTATGCCGTGCAAGTTTTGAAAGGCACGTGCAAAAGAATCTGGCGAGTTATACCCATATTTGATAGCGACATCAATGACTTTTGCAGTGCTATCTTTTAGTTCAAAAGCAGCAAGAGTAAGACGTCTACAGCGAATATATTCTGATAGTGATATGCCAGCTAGAAAAGAAAACATTCTTTTGAAATGATATTCAGAGCAGTACGCTATTTTTGCGACTTCTTTAAAATCAATTTCATCTGTTAGGTTGTTTTCAATATACTGCATTGCTGCATTCATATTTTTAAGTGAATCCATACGATGACCTCCTTGTTAAATACAATAGCAGGAACAAACTAAGTCCATCCGACATTTCGTGCACAACTTTGTAGGGTCCATTTTTAACCTTACAAAATTGTAATGTTCCTGTAAGGAGAATGAATGGATGGTATGATATCCCAATGTTATAGTAACAAAGTACTTTCGTTCAGTAGGTTAAATTTTTATATCTTTACTTATGCGTCTTACATAACTGTCATGTTTGTGTAAGAAACATCGATAGTGGCAAGAGTAGAGAGTGTATATAGTTGAAAATAGAGAATAGAAGAAATGAGGGATGTCGAGATGAAAACAGTGTTAGAAGCAAAAAATATTGAAAAAGTGTATGACACGGGTGGTAATAAATTTGCAGCGTTAAAAGGTATTAACTTACAAGTAAAAGAAGGTGAGTTCGTTGGAATTATGGGACCTTCTGGTTCGGGTAAGACAACTTTACTAAACGTTCTTTCTACAATTGATAATGCGACGAACGGTGAAATTTTAATTGATGGAAAAGATATTGTAAAGATGAACGATGATAAGCTAGCGTTATTCCGCCGTGATCATTTAGGATTCATTTTCCAAGATTATAATTTATTAGATACGTTAACGGTGAAAGAGAACATTGCGTTACCTCTTGCGTTATCAAAGGTGAAAGCGAGTGAGATTGATCGCCGCGTTCTTGAAATCTCAAAGAAATTCGGTATTGATCATATTTTAAGTCAGTTCCCATATCAAGTGTCGGGCGGACAGAAGCAGCGCTGCGCAGCATCACGTGCGATCGTTACGAATCCAAGTATGATTTTCGGGGACGAGCCGACTGGAGCGCTTGATTCTAAATCAGCGACAGATTTACTTGAAAGCATGAAGTCGTTAAATGAATATGATAACTCTACAATTTTAATGGTAACGCACGATGCATTTGCGGCGAGTTACTGTAAACGAGTTATTTTCATTAAAGATGGTGAGTTATATAAAGAATTGCACCGCGGTGAATCAACACGTAAACAGTTCTTCCAAAAAGTCGTTGACGTAATGTCTTCTATTTCTGGAGGTATGGCTGATGACCTTATCTAGCATTGCCCTCCGCAACATACAGCGGAATTTTAAAGACTACTTTGTATATTTTGCATCTATGATCTTTAGCATCGTCATTTATTTTACATTTAAGGCGTTGCAGTATAATTCACAAATGGAAAAAGCTGCGGAAGCTTCTAAAAAAATTAGCGGAGCATTTCAAGTTTCAAGTGTTATGCTAATTATTTTCGTAGCGGTATTCATTATATATTCAAACGGTTTCTTTACAAGGAAGCGTAAAAAAGAAGTTGGACTATATTCCTTATTAGGTATTCGAAAAAGACAGATTGGTAAAATGCTCTTTTATGAAAATATGTTAATGGGGTTAATGTCTTTAATTATCGGAATTGCGATTGGTAGTGTCCTTTCGAAATTATTCCTTGAACTGCTAGTAAGCATGATGGGATTAAATTTAAATGTTCATTTTGAAGTACCGATGGCTGCAATTGTGGATACAGCACTTATTTTCTTTGTGATTATTTTGTATACATCACTTCAAGGATATCGCTTAATTTATCGATTTAAGTTAATTGAACTTTTCAGGGCAGAACGCGAAGGAGAAGCAATGCCAAAAGGATCAGTAGTGATGGCATTAATTTCAGTTTTCTTAATCGGTTCAGGTTATTTCTTAGCGTTAATGTACGTGAAGGCACTGCAGTACGCAGACTTTATGGCAGTCGCGCTTTACATTTTACTGGCGACAGTATTAGGTACGTACTTACTATTTATGTTCTTTACAGTATTCGTATTAAAACGTGCAAGAAATAATAAATCATCGTTTTATAACGGCATGAATATGGTAACAACATCACAGTTACTATACCGTATTAAAGGAAATGCAAAGTCACTTGCGACAATTTCTATTTTAAGCGCGGTAACATTAACTGCGGTCGGTACGTCAGTTACGATGTATTACAACACATTTACGCAATCAAAAGCAGTTGCACCATATAGCTATTCTTATGAGAAAAAAGATGCAGAGCTTGATAAGAAAGTAAATGCGATTTTTGCAGAAGAGAAGCAAGATCATCCAATCAAAGATCAATTTGAAATTGAGACAGTTCCTGTAAAAGGGAAGTTTGAAGGAGACAAAGTTGATTTCATTCTGAATATGAACTATAGGATTTCAGAGAAGTATCAGTTTATGTCTCAGTCAGAATTTAACAAGCTTGCTAAAAAAATTGATGCGGAAACAGTGAATGTAGCTGCTGGTGAAGCATTTATATACGATAGCTCCTATATTGAAGGGCATGAGTTTAGTCCACAATATAAAGGAAACAAAGCGGTATTCCAAATTGGAAACGAAACGAAGCAATTAAAAATCCAAGGTGCAAATGATGTTGCGGTTACCAATTTAGGTGAATTAGTTGTTGTCGTTTCAGACGATATGTATGAGCAAGCGAAGCAAGCATTTGGAACACGCGTTGTAAAAAATATTGATGTAAAAGATGAAAAAGATAGTAAAGTATTAACAGAAAAGTTAACAAAGGTGATGCCAGCTGGTGAATCAGAAATGGTACCATCGTTTAGAGATTTCTATACTGGTTTCCATATGGGGCTTGAAGCAACAGGATTAATGATGTTTATTGGAATGTTCTTAGGTCTTGTATTCTTACTAGCAACAGGCTCTATCATTTACTTCAAGCAATTAACGGAAGCGAATGCTGACCGTGAGCGTTACGTTGTACTTCGTAAAGTCGGTGTAACGAAACAAGAGATGAAAAAAGCTATCGCAAAACAAGTAAGCTTTATCTTTGCAATTCCGTTAGTCATCGGAATTCTGCACAGCTTATTTGCACTAAAAGGTTTAGCGAATTTACTACCATTCGAAATTATGATTCCGCTCCTAATTAGTATAGGAGTATATGGCGTCATTTATATCGGATATTACTTCATAACAGTTCGTTCTTATTATAAGATTGTGAGTGCGAAATAATAAGTGAAAATAAGAAAGCCATTTACCTAATTTTTTATGAGGTGAATGGCTTTTTTTCGGTCTAAATACTACCGTGCATCGATTATGTCGATGAAACTAAAAGTATGTTTTCGGTCAAAGGCATCTATGCATACTAAAGAACGCTTTAAAGGATTTAATTCAATTACAGTCATATAACTTGTAGGGAAATAATGATCTTTATAATAAGTGATCAATATTTCTTTTTCTGAAATGTAAGAGCGTAATAAAGTATCTTCAATTCTGTCTCTATCATCATATGGTGATACTTTTCGCGATTCTTTTATGTCAGTCGATTTTGATATTGTTGTACTACTCATGCTTTCTATTCTCCTAACAATATATTTTCTATATAGGAAGGTTCATCACTATGGAAGTCTACTACTGATTACTCAGAAGTACCTTATGTTCGTTTTATTATGGATGATTGGAAGCCAAATTTGCTTAGTACTAAAAAATTATCAAATTCATTCACTTATTTATAGTAATTATTTGTCATTCTTGTACTTTTTTGAATGGGATTAAAACTTTATTAAGGTGAATTTGGATGAGGGAGAATAAAGTGAAACTTTAATCAGCGGGGGTCTTACTGCCCGGCAAATAGCGGGATAAATGGATTTGAAGAAGGTGAGCCAGTAGGGTAACTAGCTCACCTTCTGTTAGAAAAGCGTTCTTATATAACAGTATGATTTTCACGATATTGTCTAGGCGTCATACTAGTAATTTTTTTGAAGACTCGTGTGAAATAACTTTGATCATTAAAATTAAGCCAGGCACAAATATCTGATAATGGATAGGTCGTTAATGTTAATAATTTTTTTGCTTCTTCTACTCGTTCCCTCTGGATGTATTCAATTAAAGGAATTCCTACTTCTTTTTTAAACAGTTTTGATAAATAAGTAGGGGAAATATGTAAAAGATTAGCAAGGTCATTTAGAGATATTTCATCGTAAATATGTTTGTGAATATGATTGAGGCACGTAGTAATGGAATTAGAATATGATTGATTACTATATTCTTTCACACGTTCTGCAAAAGTACATAATGCATCTTCAATTAACCTATTTACGGAATACATGTTATCTAATTTTTCAATCGTTTGTATATATAAAGTACCGAGTGAAAAAGCAATATGTGATGGAAGATTACCGTCTATCGCATATCGAATAGCTAGCGTAATGGCGATAATGCCATTATTTTTTTGGTTTCTCAGTTGATCTCCTTTAGATGAAATTGCTGCATCTTCTTGTGGATATGAATACGCATATTGTATGACCTTTTCTTTATTACCTTCTTTAATTGCTGAAAAAAATTTACGTTCCAATGATATGTCATAATTTTGCGGATCATGGCGGCGACGTTTTGAAATATATAGATCAGGATTTACGATTTTATAAGAAACATCTTCGAGTAATTTGTTTTTTTTCCAAACAATATCACGATCTAATTTTTCATTGAAAATTACGTAATGTAACCAAATACTTATATCAATTAGCGTGCTTTTTTTAATCTCGGGTAGAAATTGATAGTAGTCTATTCCTTGTTGCATTGTATGATTACAGTTGAAATATTTCATAAGCTTAATCGCCATTTCATCTGACACTTTTGGATAGGTAGTCGGGCCGATTATAATCGTTCCTTTTATCTGTTCATGATTTGTTATATGGATGCTAATGAAATTCTCAAGATACTTATTCCCTTTGAAAATTGGAAAATTACAAGGAGCGTTTTCTTGATAAATTTCATTAAGATGTTCGTCTTTAGAAGAATAAAACGGACTACCAATCGTATGAGAAGTAGATTCGTATACAATTTTTTTATCAGTAGATAGAAACTGAACAGGCACATGAAACGTTCTATGTACAAGATCACATAAGTGCTGTAGATCGATGGAATTATTCATTAGCTTCTCCTTTTAAATAGTTTTGAAATACTACATATGAATTAAATGTACATTTGTTTCTATAAAATACTTATTGTTTGAATGTTTTTGCTCACATGAAAAGAATTACATATATTGGATAGGAATGAAAGGCAATTTACAAATTAATTTCCACATATGTTGTATGAAAATAGGCATAGCGATGGTACCTTCCATAAAATTTCTTTTTATATCTATTATATCAAATTAATAAATATAAAAGAGGTATTTATATAGGGAATACGAAATGTTTCATTCTTCATAAAATCTTAAGAAATCTCCTCAATTTTTGTTAAGAAACGATAGTTATACTTAGAAACAAGTTAAAAACTATTGAACGAATGGGGAGAGGGTTACATGCAACTCATAACATTCTTACATGAATTTATAAAACATCCGAAACATACTGGTGCAATTGCGCCAAGTTCGAAAATATTAGCAAAGAAAATGGTAGATGTAATTGATTTTAATAGAGCGAAGTGCATCGTAGAGTTAGGGCCTGGTACAGGGGTGTTCACGAAAGAAATTATGAAGAGAAAGAAGAAGGAAACAATATTTCTTCTTATTGAAATTAATGAAGTGTTTTGCAAAGAATTAAAGAGAAATTTTAAAAATGAGCAGAACGTTATTGTTGTACACGGTTCAGCTGAAAATATAAAGAAGTATATGGAAGAATTCAATATAGAATGCGTTGATTACGTCTTATCGGGATTACCTTTTGCTTCTTTACCAGAAGAAGTTTCAAAGCGTATTTTAAACAATGTAATCGAAGCGATACATGAGAACGGTGAATTTATTACATTTCAATATTCACTTGTGAAAAAAGGATTTATACAGCATTTCTTTCCTGAAATTACGCTAGAGAAAGTGTGGCTCAATTTCCCGCCAGCGTATGTCTTTAGCTGTAAAAAAAAGCTAAGGGGAGCATATGCATAATGGAATTACATGAATTATTATCTTATATTGAACAATACGGTTACTGGGCATTATTTTTCTGTTTGTGGTTAGGTATTATCGGTATGCCAATTCCAGACGAAATGATCGTAATGAGCGGTGGTTTTGTCTCTTCACTAGGGATATTAAGCGTCATTCCAGCATTTTTATTAACATATTTAGGCGTTGTATCTGGGCTATCGTTAGGTTATATATTAGGGAAAATATTTGGTACGAAAGTACTTGATAAGCTAATGAAAAAGAAAAAAGCGAAATATCTTTTGAAATCTCAACAAATGGTAGAGAAGTATGGTCATTATGCGTTAGTCACAAGCTACTTCATACCAGTTGTAAGACATATCGTACCGTATTTAGTAGGAATGAATAACATGTCATTTAAGATGTATGCTTTGTATTCCTATACGACAGGATTTGTTTGGACACTCGTTTACTTTGTTTTAGGTTCTTTATTTGGGCAACATATTGAATGGATTGTAGCAGTTGCGATAGAGTATGGTGTGTATTTTGGCGGAATTGTTTTTGTTGTTGCGAGTGGTACTTATTTGTATAAGCAAAGAAGAAGTACGGTGATGAGTAAGTAAATAGAATAAAGTTTTATGCTTATTGAGAGTAGTATAAAAAGGAGAGTTATTTTGTAAAATAACTCTCCCTTTTAATGTAATAGTTCCTTATTACTTACATTAGGTGTTGTCTGAAATACAGTTATATAAATTGTTAATATGGTGGTGTTGATTAGATTAGCTAATACAGTCATAAAATCACTTGATGGAGTGATAAGAACGAAGATTGAAAGTATAGCAGAAGCAAGTGGAATAAACTTTTGTAGCGTAGTTAACTTTCCATTTTTATGAAGCTTCGAAGACTGAAAGAAGCAAAGTAAGAAAATAAAGGATGTAGATAATAATCCTAGATAGCCCCATCCATCTTCAATATACCAAGGTAAAAAGCTCATTCTTGATGTGAAAATAAATAAATTGAATACTAACGTGCTAATGATTAGCGTGTTTAAAATGGTAATATTCCTCTGTTTTTTCATTTGAATTACACTCCGTAATTTATTTTATACTGCTATTTATGGGCAGCAAAAAATACTGATTAAAATTGCAATTTATTGAGATGTTTTTGCCATTTCCATAAATCGCTGTTCAATTTCATCTAGTTCGAATGAATGGCATATTCTACGGTCTTCTTTATCTAAAATTCGATAATGTTGAGATAAAATATTTTGTTGTATTTGGTAACCGTTTAATTCTTTTATTTGTCGCCACCACATTTTTCCTCCTAACGTTTTCGGGAAATTCGTATTGTAATATGTAAAAGCGATTGTTTTTATAATTTCATTCACATCATCCCCGAATGTCATCTGGACTGTGTTGCTCTGTTCGAAGAGTGTTACGACACAAACTGCACCTGACCATGTTAGCGTGCGTCTTCCTTTTTCAATTTCCACTAATGTTTTCTTTGATAAACCAATAATTTCTGACATTTTATCTTGTGATAAATCATTTTCAACACGGATAAGTTTTAATTTTGAATTAACGAGTTCAATAAATTCTTGTTTATTCATTATGCATCTCCTTTTTTTATTTAGTGTAAAATTACACTAAAAGTGTAGTTTTGTCAATTTAAGAGTGAAGAGTTTTTTGAGCTTACTAATTAATATTTCACTTTTAGTTTAAGAAAATGTTAAGAAACAGTACGAGTTTTTATTAAGAATTACGCCCTATACTGAGAAACATCTTAAAGAAAACATAATGAAAGGCGGAATATAGATGAAAAGATTTATTTTTGGATCATTACTTGTTATTGTGGCAGGAGCAGCATATTTATTAAATGGGAGTAAATTATTAGATCAAATGAATCCATTTCTTGATATAGAGAATCATTATGCAATTATCGATACGGATGGAAAAGAGTTAGTTGGAAATAGAGGCCGTGAATATACGGTTAAAGCTTACGATCAGGATGGCAAGGAAAAAGAAGTTACAATTGACGGAGTAGATGAATTACCAAAAGGTTCATACTGGCATGTGCTTACGAGAGGTAAGTTCTTATATGATAAAGTGAAAGTAACGATAGATAAAATTCCAGATTGAGTAAAGATGAAGTTAGGATTGTAAGTATAAAACCGATTCTCAATGTGGGGATCGGTTTTATTATTTTATGGTAAAATATAGAAGAGGGAGTGAGAGTTATGCTACTCATCGTTAGCCTTATATTAATCGGGATTATGTGTAGTATGAGAATAGTATCTTTACATATGATAGAACGAGAAAAGATAGAAGAGAGATATGTGTATTGTCCAAAATGTGATGCGAAAATCCGAAGAGGAAATTCTGCTCCTTTTTGTTCGAAATGTAATTTAATATTTTAACTATAGGAAATCCGAAATCATTTTGTATGGTTTCGGATTTTTTTATGTTGAAAGTAGAAGAAATAAAGAGCGGAAAAAAGTTTGAACAAGGAATTGATTATACAAATATTATTGAAGGATATCCCATTATTATGAAATATTTCATAGAGATAGGTCGAGAAGTTTTGATGGTCTTATTACATGATGGAAGAGGGATTCTTCCTACTATGCTAGAGTGTGATGAATGTTATAAGACTCAATTAGATGATATTGAGGAAAGTTGATAAAAAGAGCTTGAAACCATTCAAGCTCTTTTTTATTACTATTTATGTCCTAAAATATGCTCAACCTCATGCACACTTAATTTACTTGCCTTAGCAATTGTTTCAAGTGGTATACCAAGATTATGCATACTTTTAATCATTTGAATTTTCCCTTGTTGAACCCCTTCTTTTCGCCCTTTTTCTAAGCCTTTTTCTAAGCCCTTTTCCATGCCTCTTTTCATACCTTCTGTCTCTGCATGGGCAAATTTTGCTGCTTCATCCATTAAAACTTTCTCCCTTGCGTCATAGGCTTGTCGGAAAGAGGAATCTTGACTCATACGTTCCCACTTGTTTATTGCTTTTTGTAAAATAGGGTCTTGGTTCATAGCAATATCCTCCAATGTTTTAGTTAAGTATTCATCCTCATTTGCTGAAAGCAATAAAAGCCAACGAACAAATGGATCTTTCCACGGATTTACTTTTTCTTCATGCCATTGTTTTGTTAACTTTGGAATTTCTACAATGTGAATTTCTATGTCTTCACTCAAGAGTTTCTGTTGCTGTGAATTCCATAATGTGCCCGTTGTATGAAATTCTTTGTGGTCTGAGAACATTATAAAGTTCAATAAATTAATGGTGATGGTTTTATGAAGCGAACTGTAAGGCATACCTTTTTGTAATTGAGATGTGTATAATTTTCCCCAATAATATAAACTACGTTTCATCATATCGTGATTATTATTGAGCTGTATTTCTACATTTACTTTTGTTCCTGTGTTTAATGTCGCTGAAATATCTAAAATAGATAACTTATCCTCTTCATATGCCCGGTGTAAATGTGGATCTTCCAGTTGTAGAGAAGCGATGGGTGATTCTAAAGACTCTCGTAACGTAGCGTTTAAAAATGCAATTAGAATATCTTCACTACCATTCGTACCAAACAATTGTTTAAATGCAAAATCAATGCGTAAATTAGCTAACTGTTGGTTGAACAAAGTTTGTTCTCTCCCTTATATTAAGGTGCTTCTTTCCTTCATTGTACCTAAAAATAAATAGGGCATGCAAATAGACCATTCTGCTATTTTATTAGAAGTATTATTAGAAAGTAAAAGGCAATTATGTCTATGTTATACTCTAGTGAAATTGAATTCTTCCAATCAGTAGCGGCTGCTATAGAGAAGAAAGACCCAAGCATTATTGTGAATAAGGATTCTAATACGCACTGGAAAGATTGGGTGGAGTTTGATTGTGACTGAAAAGGATAGGAGAAAGAATAATAAATGAAAAGAAGAAGAAAAGCCGGAGAAAAAGTACAAATGAATCGTTTTGCACTACCTCTATGCTACGGAAGTGAAGCACCTTATTATTATTACGAGGTAGCGCCTCATGAAAGAGAGGAACGCTTCCATTTAACATCAGAACTTTGCGTAATGGACGATGAACATTACTTTATTAGAGGTTGTTTAGAGATTCCTATCATTGATTACCACGAAAATTTCATATGGACTGTGTGGGTATCACTTAGTAAAGAAAGTTATGGTGAAGTATTAGAAAAGTGGGATGAGAGAGGCCGAGAAAATAGTGACTCTTATTTTGGTTGGTTATCTGTAGAAATACCAGTTTATCCAGAAACATTAAATTTAAAAACAAATATGCATATAAAAGAAGTTGGAATGGCACCGTATGTTGAATTAGAGCCAACCGAGCATCCTTTAGCGATCGAACAAAGAAATGGAATTACTTTAGAGAGAGTGAAAGAAATACAAAAAATGATTCAACAATATAATTAGATTAGAAGAGAAAAAACGAGTGCTAGCACTCGTTTTTTATTACACAACCGCAGGATTATAAATCATCGTAAAGTGTCCTTGCAATAATTCAATTTGACAAGGTGTATGAAGCGAGCTTTCTCCATCTGTATCTACTTCTTTTTCTTCTTCTGTTTCAATATGAATGGATTTCGCTTTTACGTGGAAGATGTCATTTTCATTTGAGTCTTCAAATAGTTTCTTTCCGATATAATCTTTAAACGCTTGAATGCCTGTTGATTTTACAACGAAAATATCAAGTGTTCCGTCGTCGCACTTTACGTTCGGAATAAAGGACGGGATACCGCCAAGATATTCACCGTTTCCAACCATAACAAGGACAGCTTCGTCTTCATATACTTGCCCATCGTACGTAATTTTTACGGGGAATGTTTCAGCATTTTTGACAGTTCGAATGGTGCTTAAGTAGTAACCGATTTTACCAAGCTTTGCTTTTTCTTCTGCATCAATATTGTTTGATACTTCAGAGACAAGTCCAATACCCCAGAAGTTTAAGAAGTATTGGTCATTTGCTTTTGCAACATCAACTGGTTTTACATGTCCTTGTGTAATAAGCTTTGCTGCTTCTGCAATGTTTTGCGGAACGCCAAGTGTACGAGAGAAGTCGTTGCAAGTTCCGCCTGGAATGATTGCAAGTGTAGGTCTAGTTTCAAGAGGTGCTAAGCCATTTGTGCATTCAAATACAGTACCGTCACCACCAAAGACGATAATTAAATCTACTTTACTAGCAAACTCTTGGCAGTATTTTGTCGCATCGCCTTGCTCTTTCGTATGAAGGATATGTAAGTCAGGAAAAGCTGCCGCGAGAGGTGGTACGATTTTCGTTAAGTTCGTATGTAAATCACCTTGTCCTGCTTTCGGGTTTACGATGAGGAGTACTTTTTCAAATTTTGTTTTTGTCATTTTATTCTCTCCCTTTGTCTTTTACGAATCGTGATAGAAAATAAACTTCCACCAGTAATTGATGGAAGTTTATTCTATTATATTATTCCGTTACAACTGAAGCGATAAATGGTAAGTTACGATATTTTTCTGCGCAGTCGATACCGTAGCCTACGATAAATTCGTCTGGAATTTGGAAGCCAACATATTCAGCCTTTAAGTCCACTTTACGTCGCTCAGGTTTATCAAGTAACGTACAGAATTTCAATGCTTTCGGTTTATGCATAAAGAAGTGATCTTTTAGGAAGTGAAGCGTTAAACCAGAATCGATAATGTCTTCTACGACAATTACGTTTTTTCCAGTAATGTTTACATCGATATCTTTTAATAGTTTTACTTTTCCAGTTGTTTCTGTTTGATTTCCGTAGCTAGATGCAGAAATAAAGTCGATTGTTACATCGTTTTTAATGTTACGAATTAAATCAGCAGCGAATACGAAAGATCCTTTTAATACAGCGATTACTACGATTTCTTCTCCTTCAAAGTCACGTTCGATTTGAAGTGCTAGTTCTTTTACTTTTTCTTGTAATTTTTCTTCAGAAATTAAAGTGTCTTTTATTTCAATATTCATTAGAGTCCTCCTACAGTGTAAAACTTGTGAACATTTCGACTGTAAAGGATAGAAAGGAAAAAGTCAAAGAAGATATAAGTTTTTTACAGAAATCCCCACAAAATAATCAGATGATATGATATACTGATTACATTAAGAAAACGCTTTCAAAAAAAGGGTGATTATGATGAAAAAGAAAGAGTATACAAGTGCAACATTTATAAAAGCCTTACTTTTAACAATTGTTCTTGGTAGTTTGGCTTACATAATTGATGTACCAGCGATTCGGATTTCACTAATTGGAATGACTTTAGTATTAGGCGCAATTTCCCACGGTATGATGTCACAGCTGCAAGAAGCTGGAGTCGATCATATGAAAGATCATATAGATGAGAAATGAGAAACCTTCACGTGTAGAGAGTGAAGGTTTTTTTGTTTCTTACAAAAATGTAAGGTAGTTGTAAGGCAAATCGATAGTTGCATAGTAGTGTTTTGGATAAACTATAGGTGTAAGGTAAAAGGCAAGCATATTTTAGGTAAATTAAGTTTTAGGCACTCTATATGTGAAAAAGGAGTAGGAGGGCATGGAGAAACGTTGGACGACCTTTTCTTTTTTAGCAACTAGCAACACCGTAATGCTAGCTGGCGAAATGGATTTTTTGCACTTGTTTGATCGAGAAGACGATCATTCTTCTTCTAAATTTACAATGAAATGGAATAAATGGAGCGAAAGTTGTAGGTTTAAAGAAGAGACCCCTAACGAAGAGCAAAAGATTATTTTGACAAACCCTATTAAAGCGTGGGTTGTTCAACGTCGTAAGTGTAACGTCAAAAATCACTTAAAGAAAACTGAGCCGAGACAATTAGTTATTACTCCGGCCCATTCTACTTCTACATCACGCGAAAGTAACATGTAAATATTGAGACACACACCCGAAAAAACATCGTATATATTGCGATGTTTTTTTATTTTTCTACAATGAAATCTTTAAATAAAATATATTTCATCTGCACCTTATATTTATATCTCTTGTTTATTCTAGTAATACATCCGATGCGAAGTGATGTAAAACGTATAAGAGGAGAGAAATAAAATGAAAAAGAAACTATTACCAATCTGTGCAATGGCACTTTTAACAGTAGGATATTCTTCAGTAGCAAGTGCTTCAACTGGAACATTGACAAAGGAAGAAGCAGCGCAATTACAGCAAGATATAGCAAAAAAAGAAGCAGCGATTCAGGCGCAGCAAAAAAATGATACAGAGAAAAAACAAGCGGCACAAGCCCAAGAGAAGAATGAAGTAGCGAAAAAGCAAGCGGCACAAGCCCAAGAGAAGAATGAAGTAGCGAAAAAGCAAGCGGCGCAAGCCCAAGAAAAGAATGATATAGCGAAAAAGCAAGCGGCACAAGTACAAGAAAAAAGTAATATGGCTAAAGAAGTAGTAGCACCACAGGTGAAAGAAAAGGAAGCTATTGCAAAAAAAGCTGGAGAGAAATTACCAAACACAGCATCTAATAATGTAGCAATGATGGGACTAAGCGCATGTCTTGTAGCACTAGGTACACTATTTGGTTTGAATCGCCGTAATAAAGTTAAGGCATAAATCAAATATTGTCCTATAAAGAATGGCATAATTTCATATATTAAAAATGGTAGGTTATTCCTACCATTTTTGGCATGGAGGGATGAAACATGAAGTTACTCAATTATATCGGTATCATATTGATGGCTATAGGACTATTCATGGGATCTTATTACGCTATGGAATGGTATAAAGGAAAAAGCTCTGCTCAGCAATTGACGAAAGAAGAAATAAAGAGCCTTATCAATATACAAGATAATAAACCTTCTCATGAAACACATGTAACTTCCCAAGTACCTTCTTCTCAAACAGAACATAAAGAAGGAGAAAAGGTAGCGATGTTACATATACCGAAAATAAAGAAGAAGTTTTCTGTATATTGGGGAGCGGATGATGCAACGCTGAAAAAAGGGGTTGGAATGTTCGTTAGTGATGTAACGACAACGCCATCTGGAGGGGGCCATACTGTACTAAGTGGGCACCGGGATACTGTCTTTACAGATTTAGGAGAGTTAAAAGAAAAGGACGTTCTTGTTTTAGAGTACGATAATAAAACTTACACATACGAAATTCAAAAGATATGGATTACCCATGCGGATGATCGTACTGTTATTATAAAAAAAGAAGAACCGATATTAACACTGACGACGTGCTATCCATTTGATTATATAGGGGATGCACCAGACAGATATATTATCGAGGCGAAGTTAACGGCTAGTTATTCAAAATGAAGTTATAGTTTCTGAAAGCGGAAGGGGGATACATAAGTTATGTCAAAAAACATTTTAATTGTGGAAGATGAAGATATTTTGCGTGAAATATTAAAAGATTATTTTTTGAGTGAGCAATATGTAGTGTTTGAAGCAAGAGATGGGAAAGAAGCTTTAGTTGTATTTGAGGAAGAAGAGGTTGATTTAGTTATTTTAGATATTATGTTGCCGGAACTTGATGGGTGGTCTGTTTGCCGAAGAATTCGTAAAACATCCGAGGTTCCTATTATTATGCTGACAGCTCGTGTGGATGAAGATGATACGTTACTTGGATTTGAACTTGGGGCGGATGACTATGTGACGAAGCCGTATAGCCCACCAATTTTGTTAGCAAGAGCGAAAAGGTTGTTAGAAAGTAGAAAAGTAACGAAGCAACTTTTAGAGAATGAAGATGATACATTATCAATTCATGGTATTCACGTCCATTTCCCGTCGCGTACTGTTACGATAGATAGAACAGACATTAATTTAACACATACAGAATTTGAAATATTAGCGTATTTTATGAAAAACCAAGGGATTGTTTTAACACGAGAGCAACTCATTTCAAGAATTTGGGGATATGAATTTGCTGGTGACGATCGAACGGTTAATAGCCATATTCGTAATTTAAGAAATAAATTAGGAGAGAAAGCAAAGTACATTACAACTGTAGTACGAACAGGTTATAAATTTGAGGGGAATGTATGAGAAAAGGGATTGTACTAAAATTATTTACCCTCACAACAGCATTGTGCATGTTAATTTTAGCGACGATATTTATTGGTCAAACAATATTTTTTAAACAATATTATGCGAATCGGAAAGTGGAAGATATTAAAGTGAATTTAAATTCCTTTGAGAAGAATTATTTGAACTATGCAGGAAGTGCAGAAGGAATTCAGAAGCTGGAGCAAGACTTTTTTAGAGAAAATAATACGTGGATTACGACATTGGATCAGAATGGGAATTTAAAACATGTGGATGATTTTTATGTAGAGGTTACTTTAGATCGTAGGGGGGAAAAGGAGTTTGGAAAAAAGGTAATCAAGATGCCTTTGTACTATCTCATGAGTATAGATGAGATTGAAGGTGGGACACTACCTAAGTTGGAAGGACGGTCAGTCTTTTTTTATGGACTAAAAAGCGACGATAGTTTCATCACATGTTATGTCAGTGTAGAAGATATGAATTTGAGTTGGCTGAATAAACCGTTAGGAAAAAAACTAGCTGCAAAAGAACTTCATATGCGTGATGGGCAGCCAAAAGTTGCTCAAGAATCTAGCGCTGTGGAAGGAAAAAAGGTTGCTGGAATTATGAGTGCTGAGGAACAGAAGAGGGCGGCTCAAAATTCGGACTTCAATCTATCAGGGAAAATTACGAAAGTACAATTCCCCGATGTAAAGGGACCTGTAAATCCAATTTATAAAAATAATTTATTTTTGGATAATATAAAAGAATTTCAAGCTGATTTATTATTAAAAGAAGGCAAGCAAATACAAGATGCAACAAGAATAATGGACTATGAAAAAAATGATATAAAATATAAATTATTAATGAAACCAATAACAGAAAGAGACGGATCAGTTACATATATATATGCGATGGCTTCTTTACAGCCTGTAGATGAAGCTGTACAAATGGTGCAAGATTACTACATTTACATCATTGCATTTGTAGTCGTTCTCATTTTTCTAGCTTCGTTCTACTACTCTAAACAAATTGCAAAGCCATTATTAAAAATAAATGATACAACGAAAAAAATAGCGCATTTAGATTTTACAGAACAAATACCGATTACTTCAAAAGATGAAATTGGTGATTTATCGAAAAATATTAATGTATTATCCAATAAGCTTCATTCGCATATTGGACAGCTAGAACAAGATATTGAAAAGGAAAGAAAGCTAGAAAATACGCGGAAAGAATTCATTTCTGGTGTGTCGCATGAATTAAAAACACCGCTGAGTATTATGAAAAGCTGTATTTCTATTTTAAAAGATGGAGTAGCTGAGCATAAAAAAGAATACTATTTTCAGGCGATGGAACGAGAAGTAGATAAAATGGATACTTTAATTTTGGATATGCTGGAGTTAGCTAAATTTGAGTCAGGTACATATAAAATGAAAAAGGATGCATTTTATATTGATACAGTAATTGAAGATATATGTGAACACCTTTCTGTGGAAATAGAGAAAAAAGAACTTCATGTGCATAAAAATATATGTTCATTTGAAGTAGTTGCAAATCAAAGTCGGATTGAACAAATCATCGTGAACTTCATTACGAATGCTATACGTTATACACCAAATAAAGAAGATATTATGATTTCTACAATAGATGAGAAGGACCGTATAAAAGTGTGTATTGAAAATAAAGGTACTCACATTGAAGAAGAGCAATTAGATAAAATTTGGGATCGTTTTTATCGCGTGGATGCAGCTCGTCAGCGTTCACAAGGTGGAACGGGGCTTGGGCTAGCTATTTCAAAGAACATTTTAGAGCTACATGATGCTGAATATGGGGTAGAAAATACAGAAGACGGTGTGTTATTTTACTTCTATTTACCTAAAAAAGCGTAGACAATTTAATCTACGCTTTTTTAAATTTTTTTCATATTATCTTTACCTAATCTTTATTTTTAAACAGTATACTTTGGATAGAAAATGAGGTTATGTAAGGAGTCGATGAACCGTGCATAGCAATTGGCTAAGTATAATGGTATTTATTTTCTTTTGTGCATTTATTGTATTTTTAATTGATATTACGATATGAAAAAAAGAGCGCTTATTAAGCGCTCTTTTTCTTCGAATTCAGTTGATAAGCATTGATGCTTTTGAATAAACGTGGTGAAGTAAGAAATAAAAAGATAAGTAAAACGGTACATAGAATATAGGAACCAATCATTACACTACCGTTTACAATTAATGAATATAGGACAGCTGATTGACCTTTCGGTGCATATTGTCCCCAGAAAATAATACCGGCGATAAAGTGACAGAAATAGCGAGCAAAGCTACCAACAAATGTAGCAACAATAATGTAACCAATAACTTTCTTTCCTTCGTTTTGTTTTTGTGAAGGTTTGTCTTTACGGCTACCTAAACTGGATTGTTCTAAGCTATTTTCATTGGATGTTAAAAGGGCTTTTTGAATTGGACGATAGAATAAACCAGCAAATCCAATGAATGCAAAAGCAACGAAGTATTCAATTAGTACTTGAATTGGTGTGACGATAATAGCATCGCCTACGACAATTTGTAATAGTCCCCAAATTAAGCCTCCTAAGAAAGCCATTTTGAAGCCCCAGCGGTATGCGATAATAAAAATAGGAATCATAGCAAATGAAATGGAACCGCCTGTTGGAAGTTTGATTGATATTGGTAAAATGTCGATGACCAAGGCGAAGGCTGCAAGAATAGCAGATTCGATCATCGCTTGTAAATTGGTGTTACGCATGTTGTCTCCCCCTAAATCCAAGTTGTACAAAAAAGAATAGGTATCATAGGAGGATACGAAATACGTAAATAAAAAGAGGTATGTGTATTTCGGACGTTTGCACAATCCCTGCGTTAGCATTAACTAACAGGTTCGAAGGGTCGGAACGAAGTGTTCCCTCTCAGCGGCATGGCTCCCCCTGTGATAACGAGATTCTTTATTTGCTATTGTTTATTGTAAGCGAAATGGATGAGAATGGCAAATGAATACGGTATGACAATGATTGAAATAGAATTGTAGCGAAATGTTAATAAATATGAAGCAAAAGGGTATAGTACAAGAGAAATAGATTGTGCTATAATTTTTTTGAAAATAATTATCATTCTCTTCTGAGGGGGAAGGTTATGAGCTTAGTAGATATTAAAATTGGTGAGAAAGTGCTAGTAAAAAGTGTTCAGTCTTTAGATCATTTACTAAAGAGAAGATTGGCTGCTTTCGGTCTTTCTGAAGGAAGCGAACTTCGCATGAAGCAAAAAGCGATGTTCAAAGGTCCTTGTACATTGGAGTGTCGTGGACAGTTAATTAGTATTCGTCATTGTGACGCGAAAATGATAAAGGTGGAATTAGCGTGAATAAGGTAGCTTTGCTAGGGAATCCAAATACAGGGAAGACATCATTATTTAATGCACTTACTGGTTCTTATGAGTATGTAGGGAACTGGAGCGGTGTAACAGTAGAAAAGAAGGTTGGTAAATTAAAAGATAAGCAAGGGACATTAATTGATTTACCAGGTGTTTATGATTTAAATCCAGTTTCGCGTGATGAAGGTGTCGTTACGAATTTTCTACTAACAGACGAATTTCATCATATGCTGAATATAGTGGATTCGTCGCAATTCGAGAGAAATATGCATTTAACGTTGCAATTACTTGAATTTGGAAAGCCAGTTTCAATTGGGTTAAATATGGTCGATGTGGCAAAGCAACGAGGCATTGTAATTGATGTAAAACGATTATCAGAACGATTAGGTGTAACAGTCGTTCCTGTCGTTGCAAGAGGCGGAAAAGGCTGTGAAGAACTACTTGCTACTCTTAAAGAAAATGACAAAAACGAGAAAAAGCCATTCATTATTTCATATGGTTTACCAATGGATGAAGGAATTGGAGAGGTAGTAGCTCTTTTAGAGACAGCGAATTATAAGCATCCAAGATGGTTAGCCCTTCAATTTTTAAGTAATAACGAAGTAGTAGAAAAAGAAATGAAAGCATTACCAATTTATAAGGAACTTGTAGCCATTCGATCTCACTTAGAAGGAAAACTTGATTGTACGTTGGAAGAGCACATTTACAAAACTCGTGAAGCGTATATTGAAAAGTTAAAAACAAATGTTATGCAGCATGAGAAAGAAGGAAAAATTCCTTTTTCAGAAAAAATTGATAGATTAATTACACATAAAATTTTAGGACTTCCAATCTTTTTAGCAGTTATGTTTTTTATTTTTCAGGTTACGTTTACGTGGATTGGTACACCTTTATCGGATATGTTAGATGGCTTTTTTGGTGGACAGCTTACAGATTGGGTGACGGCTGGGCTCACAAGTGTTGGAGCTTCTGATTTTATTCAAGCACTCGTTACAGAAGGTATTATTGCTGGTGTTGGTGCGGTATTAGTATTCGTTCCACAAATCTTTGCACTTTTCTTTTTCATTTCATTATTAGAAGACTCAGGATATATGGCACGAATTGCAGTTGTTATGGATAGAATTATGGAGTTCTTCGGTTTAAACGGAAAAGCGTTTATTCCGATGATTATTGGTTTTGGGTGTAATGTTCCAGGTATTATGGCAGCGAGAACGATTGAACAAGAAAAAGAACGTTTACTTACAGTTCTTGTAACACCGTTTATGTCGTGTTCCGCACGTTTACCTGTATATGCACTGTTTGCGGGAGTATTCTTCCCTAATAGTCAGGCAACTGTTGTATTTTCTTTATATGTTGCAGGTATTGTTCTTGCATTACTCGTTACAAAAATTATGTCTCTTACCATTTTAAAAGCGGAAAAGTCTATTTTCGTCATTGAACTACCTCCTTACCGCGTGCCACAAGCGAAAACGTTATGGCTAAGTACGTGGGAGAAAGGGAAAGGGTTTGTTCGTAAAGCAGGTACATTTATCTTCGGTGGCTCTGTTGTCATTTGGTTATTAAACTATGCAGGTCCATCAGGATTTGGTGTTGATATGGGAGACAGTTACTTAGCGATGATTGGTGGGTTTATCGCACCACTATTTGCACCGCTCGGCTTTGGAACGTGGCAAGCTGGGGCATCCCTGTTAACAGGATTTTTAGCGAAAGAAGTTGTCGTTTCTACAATGGCAATTATTTATGCGGTGAAAGAAGATGTGCTAGGAAATGTGATGGGAGCACACTATACTGCGCTATCAGCATATGCATTTATGTTCTTTGTTTTATTATATGTTCCGTGTTTAGCGACAGTAGCCGTTATTAAACGTGAAACAGGGTCAGCGAAGTGGACGATTTTCTCTGTCGTGTATCCACTTGTTGTTGCTTATATATTAACGCTCATTATATACCAAGTTGGATCCTTACTCGGATTCTAGAAGGAGATGTATTGTGGTGATGGTCAATATTATAATTGGAGCTATCATTTTTGGTTATACAGCATATACGTTAGTAAATTTTGTAAAGAGAAGTAAAAAGGGAAAATGCGCAGCATGTTCTTTAAATAAGTCATGTCAGTCGCAAACTTGTAGTCCGGATATGGAGCAAGTTGCTCATAAATAGAAAAAAGCTTTGCGAATTCGCAAAGCTTTTTTGTTTTACTTTTTAATTTTTACAAGTTGAGAAGCTTCTACGCCATTGTAGCCAGGGAATTCTTTACTTGGGTCTTTATCGAATTTTAATACCCCAACAGATTTTTCATCACCTTTTACATTGCTGTAAGTTGCGTCATCAACAATTGCATACATATCTGTATACGCACGGCCACTTCCGATAATTGTATTGCCTTCGTATTTTAATTTTGCACCATCAAGTGTAGCATTTTCTACTTTTTCTTTAGCAAATAATACACCTTGCTCTGCTGTTACAGCTGGCAATTTATCAAGTGGTTTCGTGTCGTCTTTTTCATCAACTTTGCTAAGTAACTCTTTCTTCACCAGTTCTTCACCAGTTTTCTTATCCATAACAAGAACTTTTTTACCCTCTAATGTAGTCATTTTCATTTTATAGAAGTCTTTTTCTTTCACTTCTTTTTTGTTTTTATCTGTAATTTGTTGAACTTGTTCTTCTGATCCGTACAGTACAAAACCGTTTGCTTTCTCTCCTAATAAAGAACAACCTGATAATGCCCCGAATGAAATTGCTGCTGCTAATCCGATGCCTACTAATTTTTTCATGATGATTTCTCCTTTTTATATGTTTTATTGTAAATACAGTTTTTGTATTAGTTCTGAAATGATGAGAAGCTTGTTCGTTGCTTCTGGTATTAGTGTATAAGAAATATTGCAACGTAACTATCGAGTTAGCTTACAGTAACATTACAATAATGTAATTTAGTGAAAGTGCATAAAAATAAGTCAATTCTGAAGAGGGTTAATGAGAATATATTAGGAATACAATGTTTTATATAGAATGTCATATTATATTGGCTGTATTTTGGAAATAACATGTAAGGACATATTAGTTTTGTTATAATAAACACGTGGGCTGTAAAAATGAATATTCTTTACTGTTAAGGGAGATTTTTCAGTTTTCCAAGTAGTGAATTTGAAATATGAGGTAAGTCATAGGAGGAATTAGAATGTCTGTATTTAAACGATTACGAGATTTAACAATGTCGAATGTATATTCATTAATTGAAAAAGCGGAAGATCCAGTTAAGATGACGGATCAATATTTACGCGATATGCAAGCGGATGTACAAGAAGCTGAGAAAAGTGTAGCGGCTCAAATTGCACTTGAGAAGAAATTCAAAATATTATTTGAAGAGCAAGAAGCACTTGTGAAAAAACGTGAAGAGCAAGCTCATATGGCTGTTCAAGCAAGCAATCTTGACCTTGCGCGTCGTGCTCTTGAAGAAAAACAAAATGCAGAGCAAAAGATGAATGAATATAAAGCAAGCTATGAGCAAAATAAAGCTGCTGCTGATAATCTTCGCCTGAAGCTAGAAGAAATGCGTAAGCAATTAACAGAGCTGAAAAATAAACGTGAAACACTTGTAGCACGTGTAAATGCGGCGAAAGCACAAAAGAATATTAATCAGGCGATGTCTGGATTTGATTCAAACTCAGCAAAAGCTGGCTTAAGCCGTATGGAAGAGAAAGCTCTTCAATTAGAGGCTGAAGCAGAAGCAAGTGGCGAAGTTTATAAAAAAGAAAAGTCATTAGATGATGAATTCGCAAGCTTAAATAAAAATTCTGCTGTTGACGATGAATTAGCTCGTATTATGAAGCAGTATGAGAAATAATATAGAATAGACAAAGAAACCGACATGTCTGAAGAGAATTCATGTCGGTTTTCTATTACTTTTTAGAGGAGGTTTTGCAATGACATGGACAAATGTGTTAGCCATGCTTGTATGGACTGGAGCAAGTGCAGTACTTTTATTTGCAATTATGTGGGTTGATTCAATTTTTACTAAATACAATGATTTAAAAGAAATAAAGAATGGGAATACAGCTGTAACAACTCGTTTCGTTATGAAATTATTCGCGCAAGGGTACATTTTATCTCAATCCATAACGAAAGCAAACGACTTATGGCAAGCACTACTTGCATCAGCAGTTTCTTTCGTTATTTTATTAGTGGTAGAAATGTTTATCGAATTTGTGTTAAAGAAAATGTCCGGTTTAGATTTAGAAGAAGGTACGAAAGAAGGCAGTGTTGCACATGCGATGTTGGCCGGATCATTACATATCGTTGGTGCACTTATTTTAGGTGCTTGTTTATAAAGAGAGAAGGAGGGGTAAATCATGAGTTTATTTAAACGAATTAAAAATATAATGAAGAGCCCAGAGCCGCCGAAACCAGAGAAAAGTTTGTTAACGTTAGCTCCTGGCGATATGATTGAAGTTTCATTAGTCATGTATGAATTAACTGGGAAAACGAGTATGCATTCTCGTAAAGAAATTGTTTTAACACTGCAAGACGGGAAAGATATTCGTTATTTAAAAATTGAAGACCGTGAAAATACGTATTACAAATTATATACACCAATTGATGGTCGTTTAGATTCGATTGATGAAATTCCGACAACAATTGAAATGGATGATACAGAATACCATATGGAAGAGCAATATAACGGACGTGTTGTTGTGATGGGAAAAACACCATTCTCTGCTTCAGAAGAACAGCACGTATGGGAATTCCAATCAGATAATCGAAAATTATTACGTATTGAATGGCAAAATGGTCGCACAATGATGTATGAGGGAGAAGCAATTATTCCTGCTGATGTACAAATTATAAGAGCAACGTAAGGGGGCGTAATCATGTCAAACCGATTGTTTACCATGATTAAATCGTTCGTAATCCCTATACTTGCTATCGTTCTATTACTTGTTGTTGCTGGATATGCCTTATCAGGTTGTCAAGGCGGACAGACAAAGTCGATTCAAGACCGTTATCCACTAGAATCTGTCGCAAAAGAAGGTAAACAAGAATCTTACGTGTATAGGGCCGCCAATCGGTCAGTTCCTGAAGTCGCAAAGGAACTCATTAATGAAAGAGAACCGAAGCAAGCATCTAAAGAAGACGAAAATCAAATGTTCCTCGTTTATTCTGATAAGATTTATAACCTGCAAAAGGATAAAGAGAAACCTTCTGATACGTTAATTGAAATAAGTAATAAAGAATTTGTCCGTCAAAATTACCAACCATCTTTCCTGCAAGGATATATTATGGGAAGTATTTTAAACGATATATTCGGTTCACGAAAATCATCATACGGTGATTATCGCGGATATAATGACAGACAAAATCATAAACCGGTTATTCCAGAGAGACCGCCTACGAAAGAAGAAAAGAAAACCCCGCCTCCAATTACGAAGGAAGGGAAAGGATCTATCATTAAGCGAGGCGATAATGTAGATTCGAAACCTTCCGTAGGAGATACAGGAAGTATTACGAAAAAAGGAAGTAGTACGCCTCCGCCTTCTACTGGAAGCAAAGGAAAAATTACAAAAACACCAGGTGGCTCGAGCGGATCAGATGTGAAGCCGAAATCATCTATTAAAACGCCGCCAAGGAATACATCTCCCCCAAAAACGAGGGTTGGTGGTTCAGGAAAGATTACGAAGAGAAGGTAGTTATAGAGACCGAAAAGTGGAATTTGCTTTTCGGTCTTTTTATTATGGAAATTAATTCCTTGTAGCTGGTACAATTAATGTATAAGGAGGGATTAGTATGACTATGTATAAAAGATTTAGTGTAATTATGTTCCTCGTATTATTTGTAAGCCTGTTTATTAGCACAACGATGAAATTTCACTTTGTAGTAGGTATTCTATGGATACTATGTACATGTACTCTTTTTCTATATGTTCCGCTGCGCTTTCAACATGAAGTGCCTGCCTTTCAAAAATATGTAGCATGGATTAAGAGAGGAAGAAGATGGGGAGAGTAAAATTATATCAGCGATTATTAGAATATATCGACCGCAACTTAATAATAAGAAGAGGGTGTGCCAAATTGTTGGCACACCCTCTTTATTCATAATGATTAATGAATATCACGTTTCTTAAAGTTACCGCCTTTTACTTCTGCTACGTCATAAACTGTAATAAAGGCATTTGGATCGATTTCATTAATCAAGTCTTTCATTTTACTTTCTTCTAAACGGTTAATTACACAAGAAATTTCTTTGAATTTCTCTCTTGAATAACCACCATAAACTTCATTGTATGTTGCACTTCGGCCTAAACGATCGCGAATTGTTTCTACCATTAATTCAGGTTCTTTCGTAATGATTTTAAATGTTTTCGAACCACTTAAACCAACTTCAACGATATGAATCACTTTAGAAGCGATAAAGTAAGCAATTGCCGAAAGGATAGCTCCTTGAAGACCGAATACTGTTGATACGAAAATAAATACGAACATGTTTAAGAATAAAATAAGGTCACTTGTTCCAAAAGGTAACTTACGAGAAAGTAATACAGCTAGCATATCGATTCCATCTAATGCGCCGCCGTTACGTAATGCTAGTCCCATACCGAAACCGATAATAATACCACCAACAACTGTAACGAGTAGTGTATCGCCTTCAATAATAGTAGGTATTCCGTGCATAACAACGGTACCTATTGCTAATGAAGCAATCCCGATAATAGAATAAATTGCAAAGCTTTTACCTATTTGTTTATATCCTAACCAAACGAAAGGAATGTTAATAACTGCGATTAGAGCTCCTAATGGCAATCCAAATAATCTTGAACTAACGATACTTAAACCAGTCACACCACCGTCTGATACGTTATTTGGAATTAATACCGCTTCTAATCCGTATGCTGTAATAAATGCCCCAATAATAATCATCAAAGCTTTTGAAGCGATTTTTAGCTTATTGGGCTTGTTTTTGATAATTTTCTCCATGTAATTTCCTCGTTTCAAACTAGTTTCTTATTTGTTACGTAATTCACACCTAAATTTCATTTTAACATTTAATTTGAAAAATTTCTCCTTTAATGGATGTATGCAGGGAATATTATCACCATATTATCTTTAAAATATTTTTGAAATAAGTATAAGAAATCCCATCCTTTCAAAGGATGGGAGGTTGTTAAGAAATGATAAAACTAAGTAAGGATAGGAGTGAAAAGAATCCTAAAATAGCTCCGCAAACTTTCATATGACGTTTACGTCCCATTACAACAATTGCAACATATTCACGAATCATTGCATTAGGCCAGTAATAAAATGCAGTTTTTGATCCGATTCCTTGGCTATTAAGCCCCGCTTGTCTTGCATATATACCAGCGCGGAAAAGGTGGAAGTTATTCGTTGTAAAAATACTTCTATGTTTACCTTCAGGCTTTAAAGAATCCATAATTTCTTTAGAGAACGACATATTTTGATATGTGTTTACAGAGCGGTTTTCTTGCACTGTATGTTCAAGCGGAATTCCTTTTTCAACAGCGTAATTTTGCATCGCTTCTGCTTCTGGAAGGCCTTCATCTGGACCTTGTCCGCCAGAGAAAATGATTGTTGGCGCTGTATTCACAGCGGCTTGTTTCCAGTAAAAGTCGATTGCTTTATGAATACGACTTGCAAGTAAAGGCGGTACTTTATCATTAATTAAGCCGCTACCAAGAACGATGATGAAATCTTGATTACGCCTTGGTCTGTTGAATTGATATAGAAAATAAGCGCTTAAGAAGTTGGATAGGTGTATAAAGAAATATACGGTTATAAGAGAAATACCAGCAAAAATAGGTTGGAAATGCGGTGAAAATAAGCTTGCTGGATTTATAATAGGGAGTAACATAAAGAATAAAATCCCTAAAGCAGCAATGAGTGTTAAACAGTTAGTGAAACGTCTGCCTTCTCGTTTCATTAAAATTCTAGCATTCAGAAATAGCCCAAACATTAAAGCAACAACACCGAAAGGAATCATAACGATAAGTGCTAAAATAGGGAGAAGTATAATTGCGTGTAGGGTATTATTACCCGAGTCATAGGCTGCAATAATACAAAAAAGCAGGAAAAAACAGAAAAAGGCATTAAATAAAAAACCGTTTATTATTTTTCGCGGGTCCTTTAAGTAAGAGATAAGAAAAATAATAAACAATATAAGGGGAATAATTCCGAAATACATAAATATAGTACACCTCAATTTGTATAATAATTTGACATATCTTCTATATTACATGATTTTATAATTGGAAATGAAAGAAAAAGGATTTTGAATTTTCTTAATAAAATATATAGATACATATGTTACAATATATTCAAAGCGATATTAAAAGTAAAATGGTTGAAGAGGCACTCTATGGAGTGTCTTTTCTTTTTGGTATGTAATTGTGCATATTGTATTTATTTTCAGAGGAAGAGGATTAAAATATGAAATGTGGATACAGGCTATAAAACAGAATTGTAGACAAACATTTCCCTCTACTTTTTGTATCTAACAATCGTATAACAATAAATAATTCTGTTTTATAGTGTCTGTGTATGAAAGGTGCCTTCTTTGAAGGCACCTTTTTGTTATTTAGTATAGATCGTTTCTACTGTTTGTATAGTGGAAAATATCTATACTAAACATTAGCAATCTTCCGTATAAACATTATCAATTTACTATATATTCCAGTGGTGTTAACCTACATATGAAAGGCTTTCTTTTTCAAAATATTACCCCTAATAAATTTTTGAAGAAGTCAACTGTCTCCAAATTTGCCATTCATGCTTAGCAAAAAAGAATCCTTCTGGATTCTTTTTTGTGTTCGACATAATGCGACAAATTATATTGAAATAATTTGTTATATTGTTAAATGGTTATTATGGGAAAGAGAAGGAGACTTAAATATGGGATTTAAAAAATTAATTTTAACGGGTGCAATTGTTGCAACTACAGCATTTACTTCAATTGGAACAGCGCAGGCAAGTGTAGATTTTAAAGATGTTCCAAACAATCATTGGTCTTATAAAGCGATTATGGATTTAGCAAATAAAAACGTTGTTGCTGGATACGGAAATGGGCTTTTTGGATTTGGTGATGATGTAACACGTGAGCAAGTTGCAGCTCTTATGTTCCGTCATTTAAAACCAACAGTAAAAGAACAGTATAACAATCCGTATAAAGATGTTACGGATCGTTCAACTATGTTTAAAAAAGAGATTCTTGCTTTAACAGAGATGGGTGTATTCGTTGGAGATAACACAGGAAAATTTAGACCGAAAGATGCGTTAACTCGTGAAGAAATGGCACAAATTTTGACAAGGGGATTCCAATTGCAAATAAGAGGCGATCATAATTTTCCGGATGTAGATAGAAATGGATGGGCGAATCCTGCGATTACTGCAATTAAATCAAATTATATTACAGCTGGAACTGGTGATGGTACATTTGCACCTAGAATGCATGTAAGTCGTGAGCAATACGTTCAGTTCTTATATAATGCAACGTTACCACTTGAAGAAAGACCAGGAGCAAAACAACCACAACCAGAAGTGAAGCCAGAAGTAAAACCTGAAGTAAAACCAGATCCGAAACGTTTTGCTAATTGTAAAGAAGCAAACGATGCTGGATATTACGATATTACAAGAGATAGTCCATATTATGGTAAGCATTTAGATCGTGATGGCGATGGAATTGCTTGTGAGAGAAAGAAAAAAGGTAAATAAGAAAAAGCACTCAGTTTGAGTGCTTTTTCTTATGGAAACAAGCTATTTTTTTAGGCGATTCTCATAAAATAAAAGTAACGAAATGAAAGTAGGTGACAAAATGCCGTCAGTTGTGGAAGGTGTTATTATTGAAAATTGTAACGGAACAATTAACTTAGGTGATAAATATAACGTGCAGCCAATTGAAAAAACGAAAGCTTATAATGGATCGGGTTCATCGAATACAGGAAAAAACGTACAAACATTTAGTGGTATTAGTACATCAGATGTAAGGGATAGCGATGTGAACGATCAGGGAATACAGTTTACTTTATAGAGAGATATGCAAAATTGCATAAAATGATGAACTTGCCCTGTGCTACAATCTAGCTGTGAGCTGTTAATGATTCTTCTGTATTATAGTTGTTAGATTAGAAATATAACATCTTATCGAAAATCATACGTAAAAAAGACACTTCAAACGAAGTGTCTTTTTTATTTTAGTGATACCCTTTAGCAGAGTCTTTATGAATTTTATTTTTAAAGATACTGTAGCTCCAAAGTTGATATCCAATAACAATTGGTACCATAACCATTGCAACGAAGAACATAATTTTTAAGTTTAATTGACTACCAGCTGCGTTATATAACGTTGTGCTGTATGCGTCGTTAATACGTGACGGTAACATTCTTGGGAACATACCTGCAAAGCCAGTTGTCATAAACATTGCGATTGTTAAGCATACGAATGTAAATGCGAGACCGATTTTATGTTTGTACACCATAATAAGTGCGAGTACACTCATTAACATAGCAAGTACCGGAAGAATGAATAGTACCGGATACTCTGTGAAGTTTTGGAATAAGTTTGTACGATTTACAGTTGCTACATAGAAGATAGCTAAAATGATAGCAGCTGCCATTGAAAAGGGTCTCGCGATTTTATAAGCACGGTCAGATACTTCACCAGTCGTTTTGATCATAACCCAAAGGGCACCGGATACGACGAATATAGCAGTGAAGAACAGGCCACCTAAAATACCGTAATGATTTAGTAAGCTAAGTAAATTTCCTTCATAACCATTTTTTCCAATTTGTAGTCCGTAATAAAGGTTAGCGAACGTAACTCCGAATAAGAAGGCGATTAGGAAGCTACCAATTGTAAATGCCCATTTGCAAGTTTTTTGCCAAATTGGTGAATCGTCTTTATGCATAAATTCAAGCCCGGCAGCACGAGCAAACAGTGCGAGCAATACTAAAAATAGTGGTGTATATAGGTAACTAAACATATTTGCATACGTGATTGGGAAGGCAGCAAATGTTGCACCACCAGCTGTAATTAACCATACTTCATTCCCCCCCCAGAACGGACCAATTGCTTCTTGTAATTGATTTCGTTCTTGTCGGTCTTTCGCAACGAAAGGAAAAATCATTCCGTTACCAAGTGCATATCCATCAAGAATGAAATAAACTGTCCAAATTACGCCCCATAAACCGAACCAGATGATTGCGAGCATATCATGAGACATGAGCTGTACCTCCTTCAGTAGCAGGTTCTTCTAGTGCTGCTGGTCCTTTTTTCGCGAACTTCAGCATTAAGTATACGTCTGCGATTAAAAGTAAAGTGTAGAATAAGATTAAACTAATTAATGAGAACCAAATTTGTGGGACAGATATAGGCGATACAGATTCTGCTGTACGCATTAGTTTATAAACGGTCCATGGTTGACGACCTACTTCGGCGACAATCCATCCAGCATTAATTGCGATATATGGTAGTAAGACAGACCACATTGTAATTTTTAAATAACGTTTTGAGTTTTCTAGCTTTTCTTTTCGGTTTAAATAGAAGCCATACCAAGTTAATGCCATAAAGAACATACCAAGTGCAACCATTAAGCGGAAGCTATAGTACACGAGGTTAACGTTTGGACGATCTTCTTTCGGAATATCTTTTAAACCAACAATTTCTCCATCAAATGAGTTTGTGTAGAAGAAACTTCCTAGTTTCGGAATCGTAAGGAATTCAAAGTTCTTTTCGTTTTTTACATCAGGAATTTGAACAATCGAGAAGCCTTGTCCTTTTCCAGTTTCCCAAACTGCTTCCATCGCAGCACCTTTTGCTGGTTGATATTTAGCTGCGGATACACCAGACTGATGTCCCATAAACGGTGTAACAGTTGCAGCGAATAAACCTAACATTAAACCAAATTTGAATGATTTTTTGAAGAATTCTACTTCGTTTTTACGTAACAAATGATAGGCACTAATGGCCATAACGAAGAAAGCACCAACAATATAACAGCCAATTACAGTATGGAAGAACATGTTCCAAGCATATGGATTTGTAACAAGTGCCCAGAAATCATTTAATTCAGCACGTCCGTTACGTACGACATAGCCAACCGGATTTTGCATAAAGCCGTTTGCTGTAATAATCCAAAGTGCGGAAATATTTGTTCCAAGTGCAACCATCCACATACAGAAGGCACGGAACTTTGGTGAGATTTTGTCTTTACCGAATAACCATATTCCCATGAAAGTAGATTCTAAGAAGAAGGCAACGAGTGCTTCGATTGCGAGAGGTGATCCGAAAATATCTCCCATATATTTGGAGTACTCAGACCAGTTTGTTCCAAATTGGAACTCCATCGTAATCCCGGTTATAATCCCCATGACGAAGTTAATTGTAAATAATTTACCCCAGAAATTTGCCATTTTGCGGTATGTTGGATTCAATGTGCGGGCGTATTGAGTTTCCATACATGCCACTAAAATAACAAGTCCGATTGTCAAAGGTACAAATAAAAAGTGATAAAAAATAGTAATTGCAAATTGAAAACGACTCAGTAACAGAACGTCGGACATAATAAATATTCACTCCTTTTTACATTATCTACAGTTAGTTTATAGGGAAAATAGTGGTACATTATGTGTGACTTGTTACAAAGCTGTGTGTATATTTTGAAAGAATTATGGCGGTTATCTGAAAATATATTGCTTTTATAATATTACAATATACTTTTTGTGTTTTTCATATTTTGGTACACTATATAAGTAATGTAAATGAGAGAAAAGAGGGTTCTTTACTATGAAGTCATTAGAAGAGATTTTACAATACAATGAAAAATTCGTTGAAGAAAAAAAATACGAAGAATACGAAACAGGAAAATTTCCAAATAAAAAAATGGTAATCATTTCTTGTATGGATACTCGTCTTGTTGAACTATTACCGAAAGCAATGAATATGCGTAACGGTGATGTGAAAATTATTAAAGTAGCAGGCGCTGTTATTTCCCATCCGTTCGGAAGTATTATGCGTAGTATTTTAGTTGCTGTATACGAGCTTGGTGCTGATGAAGTATGTGTAGTTGGCCACCATGATTGTGGTATGGCAAAAATTCAAGCAAGCAGTACAATCGAGAAGATGAAAGAGCGCGGTATCACAGAAGAGAAATTAGATACACTTCGTTATTCTGGAATCGATTTAGAAAGATTCCTACAAGGGTTCTCTAGTGTAGAAGAAAGTGTAGAACATAGCGTATCAATACTTCGCAACCATCCATTACTTCCTGAAGAAGTACCTGTTCACGGGCTTGTTATAGATCCTGATACAGGAAAATTAGATTTAGTTGTGAATGGCTACGATAATTAAGAATTTACTTTGTCATCCTTTTTATCTGGGACAGGATCAAATCCTCCCGGGTGGAAAGGGTGACATTTTAATATACGCTTACATGTAAGCCAAAACCCTTTCAGGGCACCATGTTTTTGAAACGCTTCTAATCCATAATGAGAGCAAGTTGGGTAAAAGCGGCACGTTGGTGGTGTCATTGGAGAAATGAATTTTTGGTAAAAGCGTATAATGCCAATAAAAATCTGTTTCATAATGGTCTCCTTTTCTGCATAGTCTTAAAGTATTATAGCACGACTGTACATAATACTTTACTAATGTTGATTTCCGTTATATCATATTGGATATAACGGAATTAAATTAAAAGCGGGAGAGATGTTGTATGCCATCAGTAGAAAGCTTTGAATTAGATCATACGATTGTAAAGGCGCCTTATGTAAGACATTGCGGAGTTCACAATGTAGGTAGTGACGGTATTGTAAATAAATTCGATATTCGTTTTTGCCAACCGAATAAACAAGCAATGAAACCAGATGTTATTCATACGTTAGAACATTTATTAGCATTTAATTTACGTAAATATATTGATCGTTATCCGCATTTTGATATTATCGATATTTCACCAATGGGCTGCCAAACAGGATATTATCTTGTAGTAAGCGGAACACCAACGGTTCGAGAAATCATTGATTTATTAGAACTAACATTAAAAGATGCGGTTCAAATTACAGAAATTCCAGCTGCAAATGAAACACAATGTGGCCAAGCGAAGCTTCACGACTTAGAAGGAGCACAACGCTTAATGAACTTCTGGTTAAGCCAAGATAAAGATGAACTGGAGAAAGTATTTGGATAGAAAGAAAAACTGCCTGTAACAGGGCAGTTTTTTTGTAGCACGATGATAAATGAAATTATATCGACGTTTCGACACTGGATATCGACTTACCGACAAAGACTGACAATAGTATGAACCAAATAAAAAGAAGAGGCCGTCTACAATATGTGTGGGACGGCTTCTTTTTTATGAAAGTATACTAGACACCCCAACATATAAAACAAAGGAAGAACCGAGAAAATAAACAAATGCTTTTGCTTTTTGGCGCTTTTTATTTCATCGATTCCAAAAAGGATAAACATAATACTCAAAAGGATAAGAACGTATGGTAAAAGTATTGAGAGGTTTGCGAAGAAGCTAAATAGGGCGAGAATAAGTGCGATAGTAGCGATTATAATTCGAACGTTTTTAAACATATAATCCTCCTTTAAAAGAACATTATAAATGGAATAACAAAAACAATCGTAAAAAGACTTAAACCGATACTAATAGCTCCAATTTGTTTTTGCTGTTTTTGAATCGTCTCAATTCCCACTAAAATGCCATATAAAATAAAGAGGAACAAAATGATAGGTGAAAAGATTTGAAAGTTCATTGTAAATGTGCTGTATAAACATAAGATCAAAGTAATAAAAACGATGGTTAGCTGTAATTTTCTTATATGCATTTTAACCTCCTAGTAGAAAGATAATTACCGAGAGACAAAAATTATAATAGCAACAATGAAAGTGAATACGCCAGAAAAGAAGGAGAGTATACTATGTACTTTCTTTTGTTTCTGTTTTTCTTCTGCACTCATGATGAAGGTCATAATAGATAAGGCGATGAGCATATAAGGCAATGTAACAAGTGCATTTATAAATATTACGGATAGAGCGAGAACGATGATGATAAGAGCGGATACAATTCGTAATGTTTTTAATATACAAATCTCCACCTTTTAAATAGATCATTTACCGAAATAGTTCTGAGAAGCTAAGAAATAAAGCACCGGCTCCAGCCATGAAAGCGAGTATACCGCTAGATTTTCTGTCTTGATTTATTTCTCCTAGCGCTACAGTGAAAGCCATTAATCCTAAGAAAAAGAGCATATAAGGCATTATTTCTCTGTTACCGCTAATAAATCCATAGATTGAGATAGATAAAGCGATAAGTGCAAAAGTAATCTGTAACCCTTTTAGCATATATATACCTCCAGTTATTTTATATAGCTAATGATGAGAACGATTGAAATGAATCTTTTTTCTTTATTTGTTTAATGGTAATAAGAAACAGTAAAGCTCCTAATAGAAATTGTGAAAGTGGTAGAAAGTTATGTTGAACTGTCAGTAAATTAATACTGGATAGGACGTGGGCTAAACTAAGTAGTATATGAAGCGTATTATGAATTCTTCTTGCTGTTTTTTGTATAAGGATTATCTTCTGGCTTATCAACAGAATGTTTATATGCATAGCCTTTATTAATCGTCATGACGGAGAGTACTAGTATGACTAGGACGATGATAATACCGATAATTAATATTTTGAACATGTAATCCCTCCTTTTCTTTATTTTACATAATTTTGTAATTGATGAAAACAATAGAAATTAAAAGGATGAAAGAAGGGTGTTACATGGAGACGAAAAAAACATATTATATATCAATAGGAAACGGTCAAATTTCACAAGTGAAGACGGCAGATACGTATAATTTTGAGATTTCCGCAAGTGATGAGGAAATTACGGAGTTAAGAGAGTACTTCGATCAAGCATATGTAGAGGATTTAGGTTCATTTGTACGTTCTCACGTTCCATTTGTTGAGTATCATCACGATTCAAATAATGACCGATATGATGAACAACTACAAAAAGCATATAAAATGATTTACGATTTAGGAAATCATGAGACGAAAGAATTAGTCGCACAAATGGGAATAATCAATGGATTGTAATTGGATAATATTATGCAGAAAAGCGAGAATATGCTACAATTTGTGGTAGGAAAAACTTGTAACCATCAATAGGGGAGTAATGGCATGTACAAATTTAAAGATTATTACCACAACACTGTACAATTATCGTTTGAACGTTATCCATTTTCTCCTGAGCCAAAGCATGTTTGGGTTGTATGCCGGTACGGGGATCAATGGTTATTAACGCATCATTTACGTCGCGGTCTTGAATTTCCAGGTGGTAAAGTAGAACTAGGGGAAACACCGGAAGAAGCGGCAGTTCGAGAGGTTCATGAAGAAACTGGCGGCATAGTTTCTGATTTAACTTACTTAGGACAATATAAAGTATCTGGAAAAGACAAAATAATCATTAAAAACATTTATTTTGCAACAATTAGTGCGGTAGAAGAACATACGCATTACGAAGAAACGAAAGGATCTGTTTTATTAACAGACATTCCTGACAATATTAAAACGGATAGAAAATTTAGCTTTATAATGCGTGACGATGTATTGGCGCGCACGATGAAACATATAGAAGAAATCGGCTGTTTTACGAAGTAAAGTGGCCGGTTTCTTTTTTTGTATGTAAGAAAATGTAAATATATCTTTATATTATTTTGGGTATATTATACAATTTTGTAAAGATATATTTGCGTTTTAGGAGGGGAAAGATGGATAAAGGAAAAGAAACGACTGTTACTGTTTCGATGGGGAAATTAAATTTCTATTCATGTTGTATAGCATTCGTTCTGGCGATTGGAGTTAGTTTTTTACATTCACTTCTTTCAGGTGGATTTCAAATTGAAATTACGTTACCAAACATGTTTCTTTTTATTATCGCAATGCTTGTTCTCGTTTGTATTCATGAAGCGATACATTTAATAGGGTTTCGCTATATCGGTGGTGTGCCGTGGAGTGAACTGAAATGGGGAGTTAATTGGAAATTAGGTGTTGCATATGCTCATTCTAAACAGGCGATTACAGTAAATCAAATGAAGAAAGTGTTAATGCTGCCGTTTTTACCAACTGGAATTTTGCCAATTGTAATTGGATTAGCTATGAATATGCAATCCATCTCATTTTTAGGGATTTTACTAACAGCAGGTTGCATCGGTGACATTGCCTTATATCAAAAAGTTTCCAAGTTTCCAGATGATGCGCAAGTTAAAGATCATCCGAGTAAACCGCAGTTTACAGTATATGAATCATAAAGGAAGGGGAGGCGCTAGATTAGCGACCTCCTCTTGTTATTGTCACTTTTTGTCGGTAAGTGATATATTGTGAAAATCGCCGATGTAATTTATTTACTATTACTTTGTTTTCATTGCTATTTCTAAAAACGAAAGCACCTCCAACAAATCGTTCACTACACGTGGATGCTCAAAGTCATCCCAAAATGAATCTCTCTTCCACACACCAAGAATCCCTACTCGTTCAGAACCAAGCACATCGTTTTCTGGATGATCTCCAACGTAAAGACATTCTGTGGCCTTAACGTCTAGTTTTTGCAAAGCTCGTTCGAAAATTTCAGGATGTGGTTTTTTAATCCCTTCCGCTTCTGAAACGAGAATTGTATTTGTATACGTATGTATGTTTAGTGCACGAAGATTGTTCATTTGAAAGTCAGTAAAGCCGTTTGTTATAATGCCAATTTTAATATTTTGTTGTGTTAAACAATGAAGTAATTCATGCATGTTGTGGAAAGGAATACAATGATGTTGAAAGTTAGTAATGTAGTCGTGCAGCAGTTGCTCTTGCGTTAAAGTGGTAATGCTGTATTCGTAAAGGAGAGTAGCATATACTTTATCTTTCCACGTATAGCCATTATTATCGAGTTCAAGAAATCGAGAACAATACTCTGATTTTTCTATGCTCATTAAGTGAGAGGAAAAGCGATTATATTGATCATGAATAAATTGTTCTAGAGATTGTCGCCGATCTAATAGTGTTCCATCTAAGTCGAATAATACTGCTCGAATCATGAGAATCCTCCTTACAGTTTTTATAATTAATTATCGCATATTCGTACAAAAATGATTATTATATTTTTGTAGAATGGAATAATGGAGGATTGTATGAAGAGACTGTATGGCAAGTTAGTAGGGGTTATCGTTGCAATTGGTTTAGTATCAGGATGCGATAGTTCTATGAAGAGTGTGAAGGAAAAAGAAATTTGTAAGACTGAAGAAGAGTGTGTGGAAATAGGAGATAATAAACTTCAAAAAGTATATGAAAAAATAGATGGATTATCTGAGCTTGAAGCGGTAGAAGATTATGATATAGAAGAGCATGAAAGTGCGGATATGAAAGAGGCAGAGCAGAAAAAAGAAGAGGATGAAAATTATTTCTTTTTAGCTTCTTATTATATTGATGGTGATGAAATTGTAGATCCTTATTTGGAAAAAATAGAACGGAAACGTTTAAATAAAGTATTCGCTGAAGATAAAGAAGCGAAAGAAGAGGTGCTACAACAACGTCAAGATAGAGGTTATCATGAAGACTTATGGGATATGTACCGCATTCTTATTCCAGCTAAATATCGCGGGAATATAACAGAATTTGATTTAATAACGGACGGTTATGATGGCGTTGTTGCCCACGTTATGCCTAGTATGGAGAATCCGAAAGATTGGACGCTAAGCTTAGATACACTTGATTCTGCGGTAAATATCGATGAAGTGATGAAAACATTAATTCATGAGACGGCTCATGTGTTGACACTTGGATATAAGCAAATACCAGTAGATGAAAAGTATTTGAAGGATTTTGACGAAGATAAAGATATTTCAACGTACAGAAGTAACTGTGAAACGCTTTTCTTACAAGAGGGGTGTGCGAGGGAGAAATCTTATATTAATCAATTTTATAACTCTTTCTGGAAGGATATTGAGCAGGAGTGGACAGAAAAGAAAGTGGAAGAAAGTGAAGAAACTCAAATTGAATTTTTTAAGGAAAAGCATGAGGAGTTTGTATCACAGTATGGAACGACAAATGTAGCGGAAGATATTGCAGATACGTTTACAGCGTTTATTTTGCAAGATTCCAAAAAGGTGAAAGAAGGATCGGAGTTAAAGTATAAAAAAATTGCGTTCTTCTATCAGTTCCCTGAGCTTGTAAAAATGAGAGCGGAAGTGTTGACGGGATTATATGATGTTTCGAAAACGATAGAACAACAAAGTGGACAATAATACGAGTTATATATTTTATCCCGCTTTAATGGGCAGTAAGACCGGCGAGGGCTAATAATCAGTGGGGGATGAAGAAAACCCCCACTGATTAAAGTTTCACTTTATCCAAGAAAACGTAAAGAATTTTAGTTCTTTGCGTTTTTTTGTTGATAAAATTGAAAATTCTGTCTTTTTTAAAAAAGAAGAAGGAACTGAAGCTTTAAAAGAGAATTAGTATAAAAATGTCACAAATTAGACACAATTATAATGCGCATATTGTAGGGACTAAAAGTTTACTCTCAAGGAGGTAATGAAACGTATGAAAACGATTCTTGCGGTTGCTGGTCTCATTTGGGTAATGTCTCACGGTTTTCCGATTTTTGAAGGAGAGCAAATTCGTAGTGCATTAAATAAAAAGTATGATGATTATCATGTAATAGATCGAAAAGAAAATGTCGTTACAGTACGTGTGAAAGATTGTTTCCATACAGTTACGGTTGCGAATGGCAACGTTACAAATGAAACAAAGATGTGTGATAAAAGGTAAAGAAAGAAGCTGACTATAGTCTATCGTTCTAAGTCAGCTTCTTTTTCGTTTTCCAATTAGAAGTTTTTCAAATGCCTCAACAAACACATACATAAGTGTTGCGAGGACACAGGTGAGTAGTACGCTCAGTAAGACAAGCGTGAAATTAAATACTTGGAATCCGTAGCTAATTAAGTAGCCAAGACCTTGTTTAGAGACGAGAAGTTCACCGAATATAACACCGACCCATGATAAACCAACGTTCACTTTTAACGTGGAAATAATTGCTGGGAAGGATGCAGGTAGAACTACTTGCTTATAACATTGCCACTTATTGGCGCCAAATGTGTCCATCACTTTTATATAGTTAGAATCGACTTCTTGAAATGCGCTGTAAATAACGAGAATGGTAATGATGATGGAAATGATTACTCCCATTGCAATCGACGAAGAAATATTTGGACCGAAGATTACAATGATAATAGGTCCAAGTGCCACTTTTGGCATGGCGTTTAGGACGACGAGATAGGGATCGAGTACACGGGCGAGAAGTGGCATCCACCAAAGAAAAGTAGCGATAATAGCGCCGAGCACTGTTCCAAGAATGAAGCCTACTCCTGTTTCAAGTAATGTCGTCCATATGTGAACCAAAAGCGAACCATCAAGCCATTTACTAAGGAAGAGATCCCAAATGCTTGAAGGAGAGCTAAAGAGTAAAGGATCGATCCACTCTTTTTTGCTAGCTATTTCCCATAGGGCAAAGAAAAGAATGAGTAGTAAAAGCTGCAGTGAGCGTGCTAACCATGCGTGCCTGCGTTCTTTTTTTCGAAACTGTTCATGTAGTTGCTTTATATTATCCAAGGCGCTCCAGCTCCTTCCATATATCTTGGAAGATGTTTGGGAAGTCATGGTGGTGGCGTGATTCTAACGGTGATAAGGAACGGATGCTTTCTGGGACGACAAATGTTTTTGCAATTTTTCCGGGATTCGCTTGCAGTAAATAAATACGATCACTCATCGCAATGGCTTCTTCAATATCATGTGTCACGAGTAGTGAAGTTTTCTTATATGTGCGTAGTAAGCTGAAAACGAGATTTTCTAGTTTCAACTTCGTTTGATAATCGAGCGCCGAGAATGGTTCATCTAACAATAAAATTTTCGGATCGGTCGCTAACGTTCGAACGAGAGCGGCACGTTGACGCATACCGCCTGACAGTTCACGAGGGTATTGCTCTTCTACATCATGTAGACCGACTTGTTTTAAAAGTTGTAAAGTATGTTCTTTAGTCTGTTCATTGTAAATTTTTCGGGTGTGAAGTCCAAGCATAATATTCTCTTCAATTGTTTTCCAAGGGAACAAGTAATCTTGCTGCAACATGTATCCCATGGATGAGGTTTTCGTTGTAATGGGCTCACCATCTAAAAAGACGATACCCTCAATTGGATCAAGCAGTCCGGCAATAATGGAGAGGAGTGTTGTTTTGCCGCAACCACTTGGACCGAGTATAGAAATAAATTCGCCTTCTTCCACTTGTAAACTCATGTCTTCGAGAATCAATTTAGCATTCTCTTTTGCGAAAAAGCAGTGAGAAACGTTACGTATTTGTAAAAAACTCATACACTTCGCCTCTATTTCTTAATAACGCTTTCGGCAATTTTTGTATTGACGAGCGCTTCATGTGGAACTTCTTTTTGTAATTCGCCAGCTTCTTTCATAATTGTTTGGAGCTGTTTCCATTCTTCAGTATCTAATAGCGGATTTGTCGCATAAGAATGTTGCTTTTTATAACGTTCAATTACTTTTACTGTAATGTCTTTTGAAGTGTCTTTAAATAATGGAGACACGACATCAGCAATCTCTTCTGAACTATGTGTATCAACCCATTGTTGCGCTTTATAGAGCGCCCGTGTAAATTTTTCAGCAGCATCTTTATCTTTCTTTAAGAAGCTTTCTTTTGCCATGAACGTTGTATATGGAACAGTTCCAGATTCATTTCCGAACGAAGCGACGATATATCCTTTACCTTCTTTTTCGAATATACTCGCAGTTGGTTCAAAGAGCTGTACAAATTCCCCAGTACCAGATGCAAAGGCACTTGCAATGTTAGCAAATTCGATGTTTTGAATTAAGTTTGTATCTTTGTGAGGATCAATGCCATTTTTCTTTAAAACGTATTCTCCAACCATTTGCGGCATGCCGCCTTTTCGCTGTCCTAAAAACGTAACACCTTTTACGTCATTCCAATTAAAAGAGTCTAATTTTTTACGCGAAACTAAAAATGTTCCGTCTGTTTGTGTAAGCTGTGCGAAGTTAATGACAGGGTCTTTTGCACCTTGTTGATGAACGTAAATAGACGTTTCGGAACCGACGAGAGCAATATCAATTCCGCCAGATAATAGGGTGGTCATCGTTTTATCTCCGCCAGCTGTTGTTTGGAGGTCAATATTTAATCCTTCATCTTTAAAAAATCCTTTTTCAATCCCGACATATAACGGGGCGTAGAAGAGAGAATGGGTAACTTCGCCGATGCGAATGTTTTGTGTTTGTTCTTTCGTACCTTCCTTTTTACTACTGCAAGCAGCGAATGTGAAAACAGCTAGTAACATGATGCAAAAAACAGCTATAAAATTTTTCACTATATGACACCTCCTAGAAGTCACTCTACAAGCATGATATGTAGGTAAGCGCCCATATGTGAGTGTAGATAGCAGGAATTTTTTTGGTGATAAAGAAGTACAAATATAAGGGGTGATAAAATGGAGTACGAATATGATGATAGCGTACATTTACATCTTGATTATTTCGGAACAGAATGTGATATGGAATCGATTGCTTATAAGCGGAAGAATGAAGACGTATGGGATGTATATTTTAACTTTGGAGCATATGGTCTTCAGAAAGATGAGATCGAGACAGGGAGATTTATGGACGAATATGCTGGTCATTACGTTTTTTCTGTACATGCTCGTGATCTTAGTTGGGAATTTGGAAGTGCTCAATTTGAAGAGTGGGTTTTGAGAAATCAAATAGTAGAAAAATCGCTGCAAAAATAGGGAGGAATCTTGTGGTCGATTTTCTCATTTTCTTGTTCATTTTCGTAGTCGGATTTTTTATTATGCAAGTACTCATTTACCGATTTGCAAAGAAAAACATTCAAAAATATACAAAAATAAAATGGGTCCATATGTGGCTCGAGATGAATATGAAAAAGGGTCCGAGATTAGATCTTTTTGATTTTGTAGTTATCGTATTTGTATGTATTATATGGAAAGTATGGATGTATTCTCTTATATAATACACATGCTCATGTCTGTTAAAATGAAGGAGAACCTGTCAATATTGATAGGTTCTTTTCTTATGGTAATAATTTTGTGAAGCATAGTTCATTTATGCTGTTAGAATATAGAGCGAAGAAGGTTTATCACGTTCAATCCTGAAGGAGCGGACGCATTAAAGTTTCATTGTATTTTTAAGGGGAAATTAAGGATACAAGTGTATATTACAAGCACATAGGAAGACTAGCTGCATACAAATATGGTATTTTGTATAGGACAATATGTTTGTGGATGCGAGACGAAGGGGTAAAGGAAAGAGGGAATAAATTGCGTTTTGATTTTTTAACACAACAACGAAGAAGAGATGAATTTTATCTTAGTTTTTCTCCTCAAGAGCCGAGGAAGAATCTATTAATTTCTATCATTCTTAGTGGAATGTGGGCGATTTGTTTAGAAACGCTGTTTTTTGTTATGTTAAGATCTTTCGAATTCGAGAGAACTAAAGAATTTTTTAATGGGAAAATACAGCTAAGTATACTCATTATTGTTTTGTGGGGGGTACTACTATACATTATTCATTTAAATAAAGGCATCGGTCATAAACTTAGGCCGGCTATTCGAGTTTATGCCTTACTATTTTTAATTGCCCATACAATGAATTGGATGTATATCATGATGCAGGAGAATATGAGCCTTGTATTAGTTAATAACTGGGTTTACCAGCGATACGGACAGTATATACTAAGCCTATTATTTATTTATATGATATATGTTTTTGTGTATAGTTTGCTTGGACGAATCTTTTTGAGTGTCACGATAACAAGTTTGGTGTTAACTATCTTTGGAATTGTGAACCATTTTAAACTTATTTTTAGAGGAGATCCATTCTATCCGTCTGATTTCATACAGATTACTCAAATGCAGTCCGTTATACCGATGGTTATGGACTATTTTAGTTGGTGGACTATATTTTTAGGAATATTAGGAATTACTCTACTTGTATATTTAGTTATGTATATACGAAAGCATATTCCAGTTATAAAACCTAATATGATTACGAGAATTATTTTAATATGTGGCTCTACTTTTATGGTGTATGCATATAGTAATTATCCTAATACATTTATGAATAGTGTATTGCAAAAATATGGGGTAACCTTCGTGGCTTGGAATCAAAATGTAAACTATACTGATAATGGTTTTGTTTTAGGATTTGTCAGTAACTTAGACACAACTGTCATTGAGAAGCCAGAAGAATATTCAAAAGAAACTATGCTACAAATTTCAAATGATATAAAGAAACAATATGGAAGCAATGTAGGAAAAAAAGAGAAGGCCGAGAAACCAAATATTATATTTTTCATGAGTGAAGCTTTTTGGGATCCAACAAAGTTAATGAATCTTTCGTTTAGCGAAGATCCGGTGCCGAATTTACATCACTATATTGAGAATTTTCCAGGTGGACAAACAATAGCGCCTGTATTCGGAGGGAATACAGCAAATACAGAATTTGAAGCGTTAACGAGCTATTCAATGAGCTTTTTAAAGCCAGGTTCTATACCATATCAACAAGCGGTGACAGGGCAAAGAGAAATTCCGTCTATCGCAAGTGAATTGAAAAAACATGGATATTATACGAATGCAATTCATGCTTATGGAAGATCATTTTATAAGCGGGATGATGTATATAATATTTTAGGAATTGATAAATTCAATGCGGAAGATACAATGAACAACGTAGAGGTAGCTGGAGATTATATTAGCGATGTATCTATTAGTAAAGAAATAATAGAGGAATTAAATAAGAGCCAGCAACCTACGTTTATTCATGCAGTTACGATGCAAAATCATTTCCCATTCAATCCAGGACGGTTTGAAGAAAAACAAATAGAAGTTAACGGATTAACAGATGAGGGATCGAAAGCAGAATTAGAAACCTATACTGAGGGTGTACGTCGTTCTGATGAGGCTCTAAAATATTTAGTAGAACAAATTCAAGAGCTAGAAAGACCTACTATATTGGTTTTCTTTGGAGATCATTTACCAATATTAGGGGTAAATAAAGCTATCTATGAAGAAGCTGGATATATAGAGAATGAAGAAACTCTAAATGAAAGATTAGCTATGTCAGAAACGCCATTGTTAATGTATGCAAATTTCGATTTGCCAAATGACAACCTAGGTTTAGTAAGCCCAATTTATTTTTCTAATCTTGTTTTGGATTATGCAGGGATAAATAAATCACCATTCTATCAATTTTTATCGGAAATGCATAAAGAAATACCAGTCCTTAAAGAGGAGTTAAAGGTTAATAAAGATGGGGAAGAGATAACAGATTTAACAAAGAAACAAAAAGAAATGTTAGAGCAATATAAAATGATCCAATATGATTTGCTTGCTGGAAAACAGTATAGTAAAGGTATACTTTTTAAATAGAAAAACAAAAAGAACTTGTATAATGATACAAGTTCTTTTTTTATAGTATTTAACGGGGTAACCAGACAAGCTGGGTTTAGGGAGTATTACCTGTACATTTAGTATAAATGAAAATATAATCGTTTTATTAATTGATTTGTGAGAAATGTGTGAATTTTAATCTTTTCAAAAACTGCGTTTATATCGACATGATTTGGCATAGATTTTTATGAATTTAAAAACTTTATAAGTTCTTTATTTAATTCATCCGCTTGATCAATTGGAGAGCCGTGACCGCTATTCGTAAGAGGATGCAACTGAGAATTTTTAATCCTCTTTTGCGTGAGTTCAGCGCTTTTGTAAGGTATAAGTTGATCGTGAACACCATGGAATATTTTTGTTGGGACGTTAATTTTACTTAAATCTTTCGTTACATCTTCATTTGCGGCTGCTTGCAATATTTTGATGAGAGCGTAGGAAGCAGATTGCATACCGAGATAAGAAAACCATTCTAACGTAGCAGATCCTAAGTTTCTATTAAAAAATGATAAAGATACATCATTTAAAAATTTAGGCATATTGGCATACATTTGATTAATGAGGGTATCTGCTTGTTCTTTTGGGACACCATAGGGAGATTCTTGATTTTTAACGAAAGAGGGGGAAACAGCATCGACTAATACAAGTTTAGAAATGCGATGACCATTGTAGCGAGACATGTAGCGAATAGAAAGAGCGCCACCTACTGAAAAACCGACTAATGTAGCATTTTCTACTTGAAGTGCTTCTAGAACAATGGCGATATCGTCTGCTAAACGATCGTATGTATAACCAGTCCATGGTTTATCAGATTGCCCGTTGCCGCGTATATCCATAGCGATGCAGCGGAAGCCATGCTGTGGTAACACATTGAGTTGATATTGGTACATTTGATGATTTAAAGGCCAGCCATGGACGAAGAACACAGTTTTACTACCTGGCCCAGGATTAACGTCTTGCACAAAAATATGCACATCTTTCTCGACGGTAACAAACATAAATTATCCCCCTAACCTATTCATATGCTCTATCCCAAAAGCGTTGTTTCGTCATAGCTTTAATGAATTCGTTTGCAAGTTGCGTAGGGTTTTGTTCTATTAGGACACCAGGTGTTTTTTCATTTTTACGTGTGAAAGATTTCAGTGATTTATCCATTTATCAATGGCCCGTAAAAGCCTGATTGATGATAAGGGTTGATTAAAGTTTCACTTTATTTTTTATCGCCTATCCCCTACATAATATACGTATTATTGTTTATAGTTTTTATGATTGCATATAGTCTGAAAATATCTTGATGTTGGAATGATTTTCCTCAAATGTTCGATTTCTCTTTGTTTGTCTATGAAAATCATTTATTATAATAAATGGTATTCTTAGAGACATTATTTTGAAGGGGTGTTGAAGTGAAAGAAAGTTTTCTATCATATAAAGAAGAAGAAAGGAATGCCAAAATCTTTTTGTGGGTGCTATATGTCATCGTTGTTTCATATCAAATTTTCTACGCAATCGTATTAGAGGATAAATCGCTAACGGATAAGGGACATAGCATACTATGGCAAGTTATTTGCGGAACTGCAATACTCGGTGTGAATGTATATTTAATAAAAAAAGAGAAAGCGAACCTTGTTAAATATGCATGTGTATTTGCATACATAGGAATAGAAATCGTTAATATACTTTCGTATATGCTTTATGATGAGGCGGCATTTGATGGAGTAAATATAATAGAAATTTTTTTCATTTTCTTTGTACCTATATTTTTAAATAAAAAATATTTTGTGTTTGTACTTTCGACTATTGTAGGGAAATATGTTATTTATTTATTTGTATTAAAGGAAGTAAAAGGATTTATGTTCCTCATTATGTATACACTCGTATTAATAGCGGCATACATTATTTTAAATCGATTTATACAATATCTTTCAGCGGTAAAGGAAAGTATTAAGATTGCTAGTGAATCACAAAAATTAGCGGTAATTGGAAAAATGGCAGCGACAGTGGGACATGAAATTAAAAATCCACTTGCTTCATTAAAAGGGTTTACGCAATTACAACGAGAGAAGCATGGGGAGGACCCTATTTACAAACAGATGATTTTTGAAATAGAAAATATGAATAATATGATAAGTGAGTTAATGGAAGTTGCTACATGTAAACCTTCTGTTTATAAGAAACATAATATAGGTGAAATTGCATTACAAGCAGTAACAATTGTTCGCGAAAAAATGAATGAATCGAGCGTCCAGTTTATTTCTAATGTGGAAGAAAAGACGATAGAAGTTGAATGTGATGAGCGGAAAATAAGAGGAGTCTTTCTATATGTCATAAAAAATGCTCTGGAGGCAATGGAGCAAGGTGGCACATTAGAGTTACGGTTAGAAAACAAAGGACAAGATTATGTAATGCTAAGTGTAATTGATAATGGTTACGGTATTAAGAAAGAAAATTTAGCTCGTGTTAAAGAGGCCTTTTATACAACGAAACAAGATAAAATTGGCCTAGGACTTACTGTAGCGAATCGGCTTGTTACTGAGCAGCATCTTGGTGAATTACATATTTCAAGTGAAAGAGATATTGGAACTAGAATAGATATCATGCTCCCGAAGCAACGTGGAAATAATGAAATCCAAGAGGGAGAAAAGCTAGGGGTTACGATATGAATAAAGACGATATATTTAAAAATGAAGAAATGAAGGCACTGAAAATATTTTTAAGTTTATTTTTCATTATATTTTTTGTATACGATCTTGCCTACGAATTTATTGTACCTTTAATAGGAGGAGAGCAAGAAGGAGTAGGACAATTTGAAGATGGTTTAGGTTTATGGCTTTATTTTCTAATGGTGATCTTATTTTGCACTGGAATATACTTTATGAAATGGAAAAAACCATTTGCAGTAAAGTATATTATTCTAATTGGATATAACTTATTAGATTTTATCCATAATTTTATGATTTACTACGGTAGTGATGCTGAGTTTGATGGTGGGAATATAGTAGAAGGATTTTTTATTTTATTTGCCCCACTCTTTGTGAATAAAAGATATTTTTGGTTAGTTCCGAGCATACTTGTTGGGAAATACGCTCTTATAGGAATCATTATTCACTCGTCACTCGTTTTAATCCCGATGGCATTATATAGTGTATTTACTATCATATGTTGGATTATGTTTTTAAGGTTTCAATCTTACGTTCGTACGCTTGAGATGATGGATAAAGAAATACAACAAACAGAAAAGCTAGCAACTGTTGGGAAAATGGCTACAGTTATTGGTTACAAAATTAGAAGACCTCTAGCTAACTTAGATAAATTTGTTAATAAGCAAGCGATTAAATATCCAGAGGATAAAATATATAGTGATATTATGAAACAAGAAGTAGAACGAATTCATACAATCGCTACAGAACTTAGTGGATTTGAGAAATCTAAATCACTAGAATCAGAAGTTCATAATATAGAAGAAATTATCGCTTATGTTATCCGAGTTATGGGAAAGCCTGCTTTAAAGCAAGGAGTGCACATACAAGGTATTTATAGTAAAGACATACCGTCGATTACATGCGATGAAAAAAGATTAAAGCAAGTATTTTTTAATTTAATTAAAAATGCGATTGAAGCAATGTCAGTTGGCGGAACGATTACGATTAAAGTGACTGTAGAAGATGCAATCATTGTCCAAGTTAAGGATGAGGGTTGCGGTATTCCAAAAGACAAAATTCCGAAGTTAAATGAAGCTTTTTACACAACGAAAGAAACGGGAACAGGTTTAGGTTTAGTAGTTACAGAAAAAATTATTAAAGACCACAACGGTAAAATGAGTTTTGAAAGTGAAGTTGGGGTTGGAACAACTGTGAAGGTTATGTTGCCGATATCATGAAAAATTATTTTTAAAAAGGAGATCACTTATTTGAGAGTGATCTCCCTTTTTTGTGGAATGAATTTTTTAAGTGTGAGTTTATAGATCAGTGATTAGAAAAATAGTGGTACAATATAGGAAGGATACGAGAAGAGAGGATGAACATTAACATATGTACGTTACTGTAACAGAAGCAGCATATAAAAAGATTATGGATACGATTCCAAATGAAGCGAAATATATAAAGTTATTTTACGATAATGAAGGTTGCGGTTGTGTAATGAGCGGAATTATCGATTTAGTAGCTGTAGCAGAAAAAGATGAGCGCGATGTGGATATTGAATCAAGCCAGTTTAGCTTTATTGCAGATCGCACAAAGCTTGTATTTATGGATGATAAGTTAACAGTTGATTGGCATGAAGGTGGAGGAACTTTTCAACTGAAGAGCCCGAGCCAGTTTTATAATCCAAATATGAAGTTACATGTGCGAGTGTAGTAAAGGAAAGGTGGTTCCAAAATGTATTTTGGAACCACCTTTCCTATTGTATAAGTCGCTATTATTGCCGTTTTTTGTTGATAAGTCGATATATTTAAAAAATCGCTGATATAATTCGAGTTGCGCTGATATATTCAGAAAATCGCCGATATAATTTCATGTACCAAAACTCTCCAGACAATACGAAGATTTTTTCACATAATGAAATGTACATGTGATTGAATTTTCTGTATAATCTTATTTGCGGAGGGGATACGCATGAGAAGATGGGGGATTGAGTTTTTAATTTTAACAGTCGTTATTATTTGGGGGATTAATTTTACGATTGCGAAATATGGGCTTTTAGAATTTACAGCAATTGAGTTTACTGCACTTCGGATGATATCGGCGGCACCGCTTATGTTACTCCTTGCATTTTTTATTGAAAAGTCGGTTTGTATGGAACGAAAGGATATACCTAGATTAATCATCGTTAGCGTTGTAGGTATTGTACTGTATCAAACATTATTTATGGAAACTGTCAAATATACATCCGCTACAAATGCCTCTTTACTCATTTCTATTTCACCTATTTTTACAACTGTATTTACGATTTTTTTGAAACAAGAAAAGTTTTCTTCTCGAAAGCTCATCGGTTCTATCATTGCCTTTGGTGGTGCCGCATTAGTTTTAGTAGCAGGGCATTCGCTTTCTAGTTCTTTTTACGGGAATGGAATTGGACTTATTACATCAATATGCTGGGGGCTTTATCCTGTTTTAGCAGGTCCATTAATTAAAAAATATTCAGCACTACGTGTTACCGCATGGTCAGCATTAGTTGGGGCGATTCCACTTTTATTGTTAAGTGGACCACATGTATTTATAATGCCATTTCACATTACACACGGAATGACACTATTCGCTTTACTATATTCTATTTTCTTTGTAACAGTATTTGGTTTAGTAATGTGGTATGTTGGTATTCAAAAAATTGGCGCGTCACATACGATGGTATATATGTATATAACGCCGCTTGTAGCTGTTTTATTTGCTGCTATATGGGCAAATGAATATGTATCGTTTCAACAAATAATCGGTGGAATTATCATTTTCGTCGGTCTATGGTTTGTGAAATCGGAGAAAGTAAAAGTACATTCTATTGCAGGGGAACCTATATCAAAATAGGAAAACAGATCACCTATGATCTGCTTTCCTATTTTTTTATTTTTGGTAAGAAGACGAGAAATAAGATAGCAGTAATAAGTGGGATTAAGTTTAAAAATGGAATACGGAAGAGTGTGATAAGAATAATACCTGGAAGAAGAACACCGAGGACAGCGTAGAAAATACTATGATTTTTCGTGTACCAATACAATGAAAGTCCAATAAGTGCAGGGATAATGAGGTGAATGAGAGCCATTAAAAAATAAATCATTAGACGCCCCCTTTATTTGTGTGCTTATTACATCATATCCGTATGTTCATAGATTGATATCATTTTTTTCATAAATGGACGAAAAATGTTTGGAAAAACGTCACAAATTATGAGAATATGATGTTTGAAATCTTGTATAATATTATTTCCTGAAAACATTTAAACAACATAAACACACTGTTTATGTTGTTTTTAATTTGAGTGAAATGAATTTTAAGTAGTATGAACTCGAAAGAAATGAGTTATACAGCTTTTGTTGGATAGATGAAAATTACTGAAGAGGAGAACAGCATGATTAGTATGTCATTAAGGTCGTTTAAAATTCAATCGTATTATTTACTAGGTTTTCTTTTACTAGGCTGGATGTTAACACCGTTTTCAGCACACTTTTTAGGCGCTGGAATTGGACTGATTGTAAGTATGTATTGCGTTTGGCTTTTAGGGAGACGAATTGAGAAGCTTGGAGATAGTATCGTAAAGAAAACGAAAGCACCGACGCTCGGTATGTTTAATCGTTTTGCAGCTGCTATTTTGGGTGCTATTATTATGTACGAAATTGAGCACCACATGGTTATGTGGGCATTTGCAGTAGGGATTCTGGGTGGCTATTTCTTAATCGTTGTGAATTTAGGCTACTATAGTATGAAAGATGAGGAAGAATTAACGAAGAGTTAAAAAGATAAAAGACTTCTTTTTTTAGATAGAATAGATGATCCAGCCACGGATAGAAGCGGTCAGGGCCTTTTTTAGCTCCATGCGATGTGAAACCAGAGAGATGTAACGAGTAGGGATAAAGTTTATATATTCCAAGCCGTAATTTGTCTATGTGAAAATGGGTTTACTCTTGGATAAGTGATTCAGTGATGGGCAGTACAACAGGAAGCAAAAGTTTGCACAAAATACAGGTTTCTGCTTCCAATAAGTTAATATGAGATCAAGTATTAGTATGACCCTTATGTTCTTTAAAAAAGGTGGATATAATACAACAAACTATTCCGATAATTAGAATAATGTATTTTATCGTTTCACTTGTATGCTGAAATAAATTAACGTTAAGCATCACAAGTCCCCAAAATAATTGAATTGCTCCATAGCTGAATAAGATTTTTCCTGTACGAGAAAAATTTTTCATAAGTCTCCCCCTTTCCTGTATATGTAAATTGTATCATGGAAAACTAAAAATGAATGATTATAAAATGAATTTTCTGTAATTTTATGATTTAAGCCATAGATGAAGAGATAAGATATAGAAAGAAGCTTACGTAAAAAAACGTAAGCTTCTTTTTTTATGTAAGTGTGTGTAACCGTAAAGCCGCATTGGGTTTTGTCGGTGAGTACGCGAAACTTTACGGTTACACGACACTTATTCATATGAGTAAAAAGGGTTATTCCAACAGAAATTTTGTACTTAAGCGATTGGACCGCCTAAGTTAATAATATTTTCAGAAACGCTGTCGAACTTTTTGAAGTTCTCTTTGAATTCGCTCGCAAGCTCGATTGCTTTTGCTTTGTAAGCAGCTTTATCAGCCCAAGTTTGTTCAGGCATTAACACTTCGTCAGGTACACCTGGTACGTGAAGTGGAACTTCAAGACCGAAGATGTCATGTTTAGCTGTTTCTGTTTTCGCAAGTTCGCCGCTTAATGCAGCTTGAATCATTGCACGAGTGTAACCTAAGTTCATACGTTTACCAACGCCGTATTCGCCACCAGTCCAGCCAGTGTTTACTAAGAATACTTTCGCATCGTGTTTCTCGATTTTTTCACCAAGCATTTCAGCATAGCGAGATGCATCAAGTGGTAAGAATGGTGAACCGAAGCAAGTTGAGAATGTTGCTTGCGGAGATGTAACACCGCGCTCTGTTCCTGCTAGTTTACTAGTGTAACCACTTAAGAAATGATACATAGCTTGTTCTTTTGATAACTTACTGATTGGAGGCAATACGCCAGATGCATCAGCAGTTAAGAAAATGATTGTATTTGGGTGTCCAGCAACACTTGGCAGTACGATATTGTCGATCGCATGCATAGGGTATGCAGCACGAGTATTTTCTGTTAAAGTAGTATCGTTGTAGTCTGCGATACGCGTTTGATCATTAATGATAACGTTTTCTAAAACAGATCCAAATTTGATTGCATCGAAAATTTGTGGTTCTTTCTCGTGAGAAAGGTTTACACATTTTGCGTAGCAACCGCCTTCAATATTGAATACACCGTTATCAGACCAACCATGCTCATCATCACCGATTAATTTACGGTTTGGATCAGCAGATAATGTTGTTTTACCTGTTCCAGATAAACCGAAGAATAGTGCTACGTCGCCTTCTTCACCTACGTTTGCAGAGCAATGCATAGAAAGAATATCTTGTTCAGGTAGTAAGAAGTTCATAATAGAGAAGATTGATTTTTTCATTTCTCCAGCGTATTCTGTACCACCAATTAGTACGATACGTTTTTCGAATGAAACCATAATGAATGCTTCAGAGTTTGTACCGTCAACAGCTGGATCAGCTTTGAAATTCGGTGCAGAAACAATTGTGAACTCTGATTCATGAGTTGTTAATTCTTCTTCAGTTGGACGAATGAATAATTGATGTACAAATAAATTGTGCCATGCATATTCGTTAATAACTTGAATTGGTAGGCGGTAATTGCGGTCAGCGCCAGCAAATCCATTGAAGACGAATAACTCTTCTTTTTCTTTTAAGTATTCTAAAACTTTAGTATATAATTTATTAAAATGTTCTTCAGAAATCGGTTGATTCACTGCTCCCCAAGCAATTTTGTCAGCAACCGATGCTTCTTTCACAATAAATTTATCTTTAGGAGAACGTCCTGTATATTTTCCTGTTGAAGCAGAAACGGCACCAGTAGAAGTTAATTTCCCTTCATTTCGCATTAATACTTTTTCCACTAATTGCGGAACACTTAGTTGAATCTGTGCATTGCTTCCGTTCAATAATTCGTGTAAACCAATTTGGACATTCACAGTACTCATATTTATATACCATCCTTTTCATTTAATGAAATATTTCTCGTAATCCCCAACAAGAGTATAACACAATTATATAAATAATGTATACTATTTATTTCTTTTTGTTTGTGTGAATGCATTATTTCCTTATTAATATTTCATTTTAGGCGTATTGAGAAAAACTTTCAGGAAAATGTGAATATTAATTGACAAATGAATATCATTTCTTTAGTATAGGTTGGGACGGATACTCTCTTATCCCGAGCTGGCGGAGGGACAGGCCCGATGAAGCCCAGCAACCTCACTTGTAGTGGTAAATACAGGTGAATAGGTGCTAAAACCTGTGCGAGGCTACAGGTCTCGAACGATAAGAGCGAAGGGCAAAAAGCAGTATGCAAGTAGCAAATTAAACCTTTCCTCTATGTAAAGTGGGAAAGGTTTTTCTGTATGCTTGTGGGAGAATAAATGTATGTCGCAATTTGTGGCAAATTAAGGATGAGTTCCGTACAATATATACAATTACTGTAGGGAGGTTTACCACATGACAAAAAAACGTCATCTGTTCACATCTGAGTCTGTAACTGAAGGACATCCAGATAAAATTTGTGACCAAATTTCTGATTCAATTTTAGATGCGATCTTATCAAAAGACGCAAATGCACGTGTAGCTTGTGAAACAACTGTAACAACTGGTTTAGTATTGGTAGCGGGGGAAATTACGACTTCTACTTACGTAGATATTCCAAAAATCGTTCGTGAAACAATTCAAGGCATTGGTTACACACGCGCAAAATACGGATTCGATGCAGAAACTTGTGCAGTTTTAACATCTATCGATGAGCAATCTGCTGACATCGCTATGGGTGTTGACCAAGCGCTAGAAGCACGCGAAGGTCAAATGACTGACGCTGAGATTGAGGCAATTGGTGCAGGAGACCAAGGTTTAATGTTTGGTTTCGCATGTAATGAGACACAAGAGTTAATGCCACTTCCAATCTCGCTTGCTCACAAATTAGCTCGCCGTTTAACTGAAGTACGTAAAGATGATACATTATCATACTTACGTCCGGATGGAAAAACGCAAGTTACAGTTGAGTATGATGAAAATGGTAAACCTGTACGTGTAGATACAATCGTAATTTCTACACAGCATCATCCAGATGTTACATGGGAAGAAATCGATCGCGATTTAAAAGAGCATGTAATTAAAGCTGTAGTTCCAGCAGAATTAATGGATGGAGAAACGAAATTCTTCATTAACCCAACTGGCCGCTTCGTAATTGGTGGACCACAAGGTGATGCTGGTTTAACAGGACGTAAAATCATCGTTGATACTTACGGTGGATACGCTCGCCACGGTGGCGGTGCATTCTCTGGTAAAGATGCAACGAAAGTTGACCGTTCAGCAGCATATGCAGCTCGTTATGTTGCGAAAAACATCGTAGCAGCTGGTCTTGCTGACAAAGCAGAAGTACAACTTGCATACGCAATCGGTGTAGCACAACCAGTATCAATTTCAGTTGATACGTTCGGCACTGGTAAAGTATCTGAAGACGTACTAGTAGAACTAGTTCGTAACAACTTCGATCTTCGCCCAGCTGGTATTATTAAAATGCTAGACTTACGTCGCCCAATTTACAAACAAACAGCAGCTTACGGCCACTTCGGACGTACTGATGTAGATCTAACATGGGAACGTACAGACAAAGCTGCAGCTTTAAAAGAGCAAGCTGGTCTATAATATATGAAAAAAAGCTTTGCGCCGTGAGCGCAAAGCTTTTTTATTTTGTTTTATTTACTACTTGGATGCAAGAACCACAATAAACTTCGCCGTCTAGCTCAATATACTTTTTCATATTAGTCATACCACTTGCCGGAAAAGGCATATGAACCCATGCCTTTTCATACGTTTGTATTTCTTTCCCGCAGGATTTACAAAAGATTGGTTTCTTCTTGAACATATGTAATCAACCTTTCATTTGACGTGCTTTACCCGCGCAAAAGGCACTGCTTAGTAAAAATAGTGTTGCGAATATAATACTTACTAATGTAGCGTATGGAATTGCGCCTTTTAGAGAAAAGCCGACAGTAATGGAAGCGACGAATAAGAGGATGAATGTTGTTGTTAGTTTTTTATAAAGTTCCATAATGAGTGAACCTCCAAATTATTTTGTAATTTAAAATGAAATCTACTATGTGGAAAATATAAGGGGATTTAAAGAGTAGCTAATGATGTGTAGTCTAGGAGTATAAGAAAGTATATTTTCCTTTTTGTGGTTGTATATACTTATATTGTATCATGGTGTATTAGCGGCTTCATACATAATTGTGTAAAGATAGGTATGATAAAATGAAGAAAAGCCTTTAGGAAAGGAAAGATATAAAATGAGCGTAACCGAACATAAAAAACAAGCTCCAAAAGAAGTGCGCTGCAAGATTGTGACGATTTCCGATACACGTACGGGAGAGACAGATAAGAGCGGGCAGCTATTACATGAATTGTTAAAAGAAGCAGGGCATACAGTGACCTCTTATGAAATTGTAAAAGATGATAAAGAAAGTATTCAGCAAGCAGTGTTAGCTGGTTATCATAGGGAAGATGTTGATGTCGTTTTAACAAATGGCGGTACTGGTATTACGAAGCGTGATGTAACGATTGAAGCAGTATCAGCGTTATTAGATAAAGAGATTGTCGGGTTTGGTGAGTTGTTTCGTATGATTAGTTATTTAGAAGATATCGGAAGCAGCGCGATGTTAAGTAGAGCAATCGGCGGTACAATTGGGCGCAAAGTTGTCTTTTCCATGCCAGGGTCTAGCGGAGCAGTTCGTCTTGCGATGAATAAATTGATTTTACCGGAATTAGGTCATATTACATTTGAGCTGCATCGCCAATGAGTAAGTATGCTGGAATTGTATTGGCAGGCGGTATGTCGAGTCGATTCGGTGAGCCGAAAGCATTAGCGAGCTGGCAAGGTAGTACTTTTATAGAGCATATTTTGAAAGTGATGACGACTGCGTTGCAAGAGGTTGTAGTCATTAGTCATTCTGATATAAAAGAGCGAGTAGAGGAACTTGTACAAGTTCCTGTTATAGAAGATATTCCGCATTATAAAGGAAATGGACCACTTGCTGGAATTGTATCAGGAATGGAATATATAGAAGCAGATTGGTATGCTATTATGCCTTGCGATGCGCCAAATGTTTCGCAAGAATGGTTTACCATTTTACTAGAGCAAACGAGTAATGAATATGATGCAGTTGTCCCTATTATTAATGGAAGGAAACAACCGTTACTTGCAGCGTATCATAACCGCGTGAAAGAAAAGATTTATGCTTTGCTTCAGGAAGAAAAAAGAAGTATGAGTCAGCTTTTATCACAATGTAATGTGAAATATATTGTTGGTGAAAATGTACAAGCGCATGCGGATTGGTTTATAAATGTGAATACGAAAGAAGAATATATGCAGGCTCAAAAAGACCTTTCAAATGAATGAAAGGTTTTTTGATATACAGAAATTGGGGAACAATTACTGTATAAAGATATGTGAGTAAGTTGATTTTAAGGGGAATTCTTAAAATCACTATACAGTTAAAATATTGTATAACCATATATTAATTTTTATGGGTTTTTATTACAAGTCTGTTTATTTGTGTTTATTTTTGTTATAATGAATATAGAAATAAAGTGATACTTCACCTTGTGTATCATTTATTTAAGTAAAGTTTACAACTGTGTAAGAAACTCCCTTCGTTTTTTGAAGGGAGCTTTTCTATTTAAGCAAGCAACTCTGATGCGTTATGCTGAAGGACCGTTTCATATTGGTCAAGTAAGCCACGAAAGATCTCATCCCAGCTTTTTGATTTAGCATAAGACGAAGCTGCTATGCCCATTTGTGTAAGTTGCTCTTCATTTTGCAATAAAGAATGGATGGATGATAGAAATGCGTCCTCATTTTTGGGCGGACAAAGAACTCCCGTTTTTCCATCTGTAATAATATTTTTAACCCCGCCACTATTTGCACCAATGACAGGTGTACCACATGCAAGTGATTCGAGTACGACATTTCCGAACGTTTCAGTAGCGGATGGAAATACCATGATGTTAGAACAAGCATATGCTTCAGCTAAATCCTTCCCTTGTAAATATCCAGTAAAAGTAATATGTGCACGCGGGACAGCTTCACGCAAATTTGTTGCTAGCGGACCGTCTCCTGCGATGAGCCAATGAACGTCGTTTCGAGTATGAGTCGTTTTCAAGATAAGGTGTTGCAACGTATCAATATCTTTTTCAGGGGCAATCCGTCCAACATAGGAAAGGACATACTTCGCTGTAATATTATATTTTTTTCGGAATAGGTCTGTATTGTAAGATGGATGAAAGAGTGTGCAATCTACACCACGTCCCCATATGGAGAGGGCCTGAAAGCCTTTATTTTTTAGTTGGTGTAACGTTTCAAAGGAAGGAACGAAATTTTTTTGCATATGACTATGAAACCATTTTAAATAGTTCCAAAGCATATTAGAGAGAAATTCAATTTTATAATAGCGTAAATAAGCATCGAAATCAGTATGATAAGAACCGACAACTGGGATGTTTAATTTTTTTGCATAATACAATCCACAAAGTCCCATATTGAAAGGTGTAGCAATGTGAATAATGTCAGGTTTAAAGGAAAGAAGTTCTCGTTTAATGCGCGGAGTAGGAAAAGAAAAGCGGCATTCTGGATATAATATTGTTAATGGGATACTTCTCATCTTGTTCACATTGGCTACGAAATCATCTTCAGCTGTATGCTGAGGGGCGAAAACAGAATAGGCGATCTTTTCTTTCTGAAAGTAACGTGTTAATCGTTCTAACGTTTTCGCAACTCCGTTGACTTGTGGTGTAAAAGTATCGGTAAAAATGGCGACTCTCATCATATCACTCCTTTATGTGAAAAGTGGGATGAATTGATAAAAAGAGATAATGCCAGAGCAAGTGCCGAGGCACATACCGACGAATACATCAGACGGATAGTGAAGCCCTAAATAAATACGAGAAATACCGACGCATAATGCTAACGGTAATAGAAAAACAAATAAGTTTGGATTATAGCAAATAAATGGAATGAAGACAGAGAAAACGGCTGTTGTATGACCAGACGGGAAAGAGTGGTCTTTTAATGGATGGACTGGATATTTCGCATCCTGAATTGTTAAATAAGGGCGTTTTCGCGGATACCATCTTTTTAATATTTGTACAGGAATATGGCTAATTGCTAAAGAAATAGCAGTTGCGATTGCAGCTTGATGCAAAGTCCCTTTTGCAAAAATTAAAAAGAAAAGTGTGAGTGCGATTGAGAAAGTAGCGCCACCGATATGAGTAATATTGCTGAAAAAGATATTTAATGTTTTTTGATCAAAGTATCGGTTAATTCCTTTGAAAATGTAGCATTCTATTTTATACAGTCCACTGACCTTCATGAAAATTCTCCTCCCTCGTTTACATATATATGGAGATATTAGCTTTTATTTTAATAAGATTTTATTGAGGGAGTAATAATGTTTTGTAAAGAAAAAGTTAGTTTTTATATAAAAAGCTGCCACTTTAATGGCAGCTGGAAAAGTTACTTCTGTAATGATTTATAATACTGGCCTTTTTCAACATATTGTGTGCGAATGCGCTCCATGTCTTTACGGTCTTCTTCTGTTAACTCACGAACGACTTTAGCTGGGCGACCGAAAGCTAACGTGTTTGGTGGAATTTTCTTACCTTGTGAAACGAGGCTTCCAGCACCGATAAAGGCTCCTTCGCCAATTTCAGCACCATCTAAAATAATAGATCCCATTCCAATCAAAGCATCTTTTTTAATATGACAACTATGTAAAATAACTTGATGCCCAATGGTCACGTCGTCTTCTAAAATAAGAGGATACTGTGGGCTTTGATGAAGTGTGCATTGGTCTTGTACATTTACTCGGTTTCCAATGATTGTTGGTGACACGTCACCGCGTATGACTGTATTAAACCAAATACTTGATTCTTCACCAATGGAAACGTCGCCTGTAATGGTAACATAATCAGCGATAAAAGCACTACCCGCAATTTTCGGATTTTTTTCTTTGTAAGGGTATATCATGTAAAGCCTTCCTTTCCTAGAGACTAGTTTCAGTGTATCAAATTATGAGAAAGAGTGAAATGGAGGAGAGCCGTATGTGGAATTATGAAGCAGAGGAAGCGAAAGCTGTCGTTGTTATCGTGCACGGCGCAATGGAATATCACGGACGTTATGAAGCGGTTGCGGAAATGTGGAATCATATCGGCTACCACGTCGTGATGGGAGACCTTCCGTCACATGGAACAACTTCAAGAAATAGAGGACATATTGATTCATTTGATGAATACATAGAGGAAGTTAAATTATGGATGAAAGAGGCAAGAAAGTATAGGTTACCTATTTTTATATTCGGTCATAGTATGGGTGGTCTTATTGTCATTCGTATGATGCAAGAAACGAAGAGAGAAGATGTAGACGGTATTATTTTAAGTTCGCCATGTTTAGGCGTAGTAGCTGGACCTTCTGCACCGCTTCAAGTTGCTTCAAAAATATTAAATATTATTGCTCCAAAATTGCAATTTGCAACGAATCTTACAGTGGAAATGTCAACTCGTAATCATGAAGTTCGGGACGCAATGGAGAATGATTCATTGTTCTTGCGCAAAGTATCAGTACGTTGGTATAGTGAATTGATTAAGTCTATCGAAATTGCTCATAAAAAAATAGATGATTTTCCAGATGTTCCGCTCTTGCTAATGCAGGCGTGTGAGGATAAACTTGTAGATAAAACACGTGTCCGCACTTGGTTTGATAATGTTAAAATGAGTGATAAGGCTTTTAAAGAATGGCCGAATTGTTACCATGAGTTATTAAATGAGTATGAGCGTGATGAAATTTTGAATTATATTCAGTCATTTACTGAAATACGCATCAATAACATAATAGAAACAAATAAGTAAATTATTTGTACATTGAATAGAGGAGATGAAGGAAGAAGTGAACGTACCGAGTAATCCCATAACGCTCATGGCGAAAGTATACCGTGATGTGTTTCCGGTTGTACACCATGAGCTAGCGGTGTGGAAAGAGCGTGCCTACCATATTCCGAATGATGAGCTTCATAGTCAGGCAATCGCAAGTATTGAGAATAAAACGTTTCACTGCGAAGGCGGCGGCATTTTAGCTCTATTAGCAAATGAACACCGAGAGGAATGTATTCGTTTTATCGTAGCGTATCAAACGATCAGCGACTATTTAGATAATTTATGTGATCGCAGTACATCACTTGATCCAAATGATTTTGCCGCGCTGCATGAGTCCATGTTAATGGCATTATCACCTGAAGTAGAAGGTGGCGGTAATTATTATCGTTATCGTGATGATCAAGATGATGGTGGTTATTTAGATGAACTTGTTGAAACATGCCAAGATGTTTTAAAGAAAACGAAGCACTATGACAAAATTGCTCCTGTTCTTCATGAACTCGCTTGTTATTATTGTGATTTGCAAATTCATAAACACGTGAAGTTAGAAGAAAGAGAACCACGCTTACAAACATGGTTTGAAGCGCATAAAGAAAACTTACCAGAGATGAGTTGGTTTGAATTTTCAGCATGTGCCGGTTCTACGCTTGGAATCTTCTGCCTTGTAGCATATGCCTTCCATGATGAATTACATGATGAAGATATTGCGAAAATTAGACAAGGATATTTCCCTTACGTACAAGGACTTCACATCTTACTTGATTATTTCATCGATCAAGAAGAAGATCGTATAGGCGGGGATTTGAATTTCTGTAGTTATTACGAAAATGAGCAAGCTATATTAGATCGTATGAAACATTTTGTAGAAGAAGCAGAGAAGAGCATTGGCGATTTACCTCATGCGAAGTTTCATCGTCTTATAAGCCGAGGGTTACTTGGTATTTACTTATCAGACCAAAAAGTATCGGCGCAAAAGAATATGCACAAAATGGCACGGCGCATTGTTAAATACGGAGGCCTCACTTCACGATTCTTCTATTGGAACGGGAAGATGTACCGAAAGAAAATGGCGCAGTGATGAAGAAAACCACTCTTGTAGAGTGGTTTTTTTGTTATAATATGGTAAAGGTGGTGATCGAAGTGAAGCGATTGTTTCAAAAGCTATATGACAATATTGAAGTAACATTACTCGTGCTACTTTCCATTTCATTTATAACTGGAATGTATGTGATGATGAATAAAGCTGGTGGTCCGACAACGATGGATTATGTAGCCCAAGTTATTATTGCATTGATTATTATAGTAGATATTGTCTTTTTAATGAGTGGTAGAAAAAAAGAAAATAGTAAATAAAGAAGCATTTGTACACGAGAGTACAAATGCTTTTTATTTATGATCGTATTTTTGCAAATACATATATGAGAAGTTCAATTGCGAAAATAACTAAAACAGATAGTCCGAATAAAGGCATGACAGCGCCTAGTATAACCATCATGATAAAGAAAAAGGATATGCTTTTCTTATCTCTTTGCTTTGGTGGTGCTGCTAATTTTCCTTTTGGTTTTCTTGCTAACCACATTTTTATTCCGTAATAAATGAGAAGTAATAAAGATAATGTCGTTAGTAAGCATAATATTTTATTTGGCCATCCGAATAAATGTCCTTCGTGAAGCGGGATACCGTAAGTGAACCATTGTGCAAATAACCCATAATCACGATAGTCCGTTTTTGAAATGAGTTCTCCACTATATTGATCAAAGTACGCTGTTATTTCTTCATTTGGTGCCACATCCATGCCCGTAATACCGGAACCACTTGATTTCGAAACGGTGAATACACCTTTCGAATCAGCTGGTAGTGAGATAACATATGGCTTCTTTATTTCAATTCCTTTTTGTAATTCATCGACAGAAATTGCTTTCGGTTCATTTGAATTTGATTCAGGAGGAGCTTCTTTTCTTGTTGCCCATGGCAATTCTTTTACCTTTGATTCAGGCGGTGCCATATACAACTTTGGATATCCAATCGATTCATTCGACGATGCGATTTTATAAATTTGGTTACCCATAAATCCTGACCATGGCAATCCAGATGCGACTAGCAGAACGAGTGGAATTGTAAATATAATACCGATAATAGAATGACGTCGTTTTGCTTTTTCTCGCTTATTGGATGCTGGTGTGTTTTTGAATTGGCGTATACTCATGTACAACCCAGTCACAATTAAGAAGATTGTCCAACATGCCGCAAGTTCTACAGTATAGTTGACGACAGTGCCACCAACTAAAAGGGAGCTATGCAATTCTCGCATTATATTGGCAAACGTTTCACTTGCGTTTTGATCCCCAACAATTTGATTATTGCTATCTAAATACACATATTTTTGTTGCCCAGTATATTCATTTGCAATGGTAAGTCTCGTATTATAATCCCCATTAAACTCACTAATTTTCGCCACACTATAATGTGGATATTTTTTCTCTGTTAAGGAAATAGAATCAGCCATCGAAATAGATTCTGTTTGGGCGCTCTTCCCAAAATATAAATCTTTATAGATGAAATCTTCAACTTCTTCCCGAAATAAATACCCAATTCCGCTCAGTGACAACGTAATAAGAAGCGGCGTAATAAAAAGCCCAGCATAAAAATGCCAACGCCAAAAAATGTAATGAAGCGAACGATTTACTTTCATACTTTCAGTTCCCCTAACCTTCCCTATATGAATAGATTCCTCATTTTAATATAGCGAGATTAAGTGTGGATATTTTGAAGGATTTGTGAAAAAAGTTAAAAGTTTTGGGGATTTTTATCGATGAGATATACAATACGTAACGTTTGCTGTCAGATGCTCTCAATAATTTTCTATGCGCTCTCTTTTTCTATTTATACAAAAAAGAGAAAAAGAAAACGTAAAAAGTGTGTCTCAGGTAATCAGATGCAATCTCTTCAGGTAATCCTTATCCAAAAAAAGACATGCAATATTGCATACTTTTTTTGGTAAGGAAAGTATTTACAAATAATATATTCAAGCGTAGTATTACACCTCGTAGGAGAAACAATAATAGATGAGGAAAACCTATGAAAAAAAGAGGACTTCGTTTATTTTTAGTAGCTGGTCTGGCTTTAGTAGGAATGAGCGCTATCAGTAATAACTATGCTAGTGCGGATGGTCAATATAGTATTGATTATCATAATGAATATCGTTTCTATAGCCCTAATGATCGTACATATTCTGCCCAAAAATGGACTACATCGGCTTATTTAATGGATTGTACAAGCATGAGTGGTATTAGTGAATTTACAGCTTATGCAATGTCAAAGGGAACGGATGTTTCTGGAGGACATTATTATACAGTGAAAAACGGATCAGATATTGCATTATGGAATAAGGCTGTTGAAAACTATGGAAAAGGTGTTTCAGCTTGGATTAATGCTCAAAAATATGCGAATGGATCTGCTTATGGTTCATGGCAGCCTGATAGATAAGAGATGAAATTAAATATAATAAAGAGGTAGTGAATACTATATTACTACCTCTTTATTATCGTTAAATAGTTTATTTTTGGAGGTTTAAATAATTTGTTTACATATTGGTTTAATCGTATAAATAATAAAAATTTATATATTTCATTACTTGTTGGTTTTGGGATTTGTTTATTACAAACAGTATTTTCTGTATTTGATGCTTCGACCTATTTACAAGTTGCAGATTCTTTTTTTTCCCCATATACAAAATGGATAGGGATAGATTTAGTATCAAGTTTTAAAACTATGTTTTATTTTTTATTACCATTAATTGCGACTATCGGTATTGGAAATGTAATACAAGAAGATAAAAATAATGGATTTCTATACATGTCCTTATCTAAAACAACTATTAAAAAATATTTCACTACCTTTTTTATTACAGCATTTTTAGTAGGATTCATTGTTATTATTTTACCTTTATTATTTAATTTTTTAACAGCTTTTTTATTTTTACCCAATCTCCCTGTTGATCCGATTGTTAATTCAAATATTGGTTTAACAGTAACTTCAACTTTTTTCCCAGATTTATATTTTAATCATCCTTTTATTCACGTTTTATTTTATATTTTTTTATCTGGAATATTTGGCGGTATTTTTTCATTGTTATCTGTTAGTTGTTCATTTTACTATAACAATCAATTTGTTGTACTAGTAATTGGATTTGTCATCCAGATTGTATTAACAATACTTAATTTATTTGTCTCTATACCAATTTCTCCAATGTTTTTCTTACCTGAAATACAAACGATTCAGGGTGGTTCTTCATTATATATTATTATTTTAGCTATTTCACTTTTAAGTATATCGTTTATTTTATTTTATCAAGGAGTTAAAAAACGTGTTATTTCTTAAATCTTTAATTTATCTGTATAACAATATTAACAGAAATAAATTTTTCCTTGTTACATCAATTCTTTTATTTTGGGGAGTAAGTATATTTAATACAATATCATTTATTCAAGGTCAGAATAAATCTTTTGAAATATTAAATATGTTTTTAAGCTTTAAAAGTGAAGGGTTTGTTTCATTTGCATACCTCCCATTTTGTTTTATAGCTACAGCAATATTATTACATGAACAGGAAGATCCTTTTTTATTAGTTAGATTTAAAGATATTTATCACTATTCAAAATTTAAAGCCATTCAATTATTTATATTATCTATTCTGTGCACTTTGATAGAAATAATTGTTTTCTTTGCAAATAGTAGTATTTTAAAAATATATGCCAACAATTCTTTCAATATTGATACTGACTCATCATTTATATTTATATTTTATTATACAAGTATTTTATTAGTAACTACATTTAATCTATTACTTTTACAAACAATCTTTAACACCATATTTCAAAATAGATTAATAAGTTTTATATGCATGATATTGTTAATTTTTATGGATCAATTTTTAAATTCAAAATTAGGAATATCTATAGTTCTTTATCACGGTATGATTATACAAGAACTAAACAAGATTACATTAAATATTTTAATCAACCAATTAACTTATTGTTTAGGTGCTTTATGTATATTAATAGTAGGATTTTATCATACGTATAACAATAAAGAATTCTACTAGGAGGAAAAGTATGAATTCAAAGTTTTTTTTACTTATAAAAAGAGACTTTTTCTTATTTTGGAGTATGTCAAAAATAAGATTTATTAATAGTATACTTCTACTATTAATAATTTTGAGTATTGTTACATATCAAATAAAAAATCAATTATCAATCATAGAAATGTTAAATACAAATGTTCATTTTACAGATATGTACCTTTACATATTTTGGGGTGTAAAATATGAAATTGTAAAAACTAACCATTTTGAGTTTCCTATAATATGGTTAGTCTTAGGGCTACTTCCTTTTTATGTATTAGGAGATTCATTTAAAATCAATATAACTCGATATTCCTTATTTTTAACCGGTCGATCCATTTCATATAATAGTATTTTTGCTATTAAATCATTAATATTATTCTGTTTATTTACTACATACCAATTAATAATAATTACTTTTACATTTATAATCAGTTTATTATTTTTTAATCCGGTTTTTTCAATTGGAACTTTCTTCACTTCTATGCATCATATTGAATTTATATCAAATTCTAAAGTTATATTATTTATAATAATTCAAATATTATCTTTGAATTGTCTGCTATTTTTATTTAATTGTTTAGTATTACGTATGAAAAGCGTTTACGCAATAATTATTATTTCTATCCTAATGCTTTCTACTATTTATATTCCTAAATATAAAATATTGTGGATAAACGGAACAATGTTTTCAAGAATATTAGAATTCAATATTTCCGAAATTTATATTATATGTGTTGAAATATTATTAAGCTGCTTATTCTACTTTATAGGAAAATCCATTCATAAAAATACAGAATATTAACTAATAAAGGAGTCTTAAATAAATGGAACCTTACATAATTTTACAAAACGTTCATAAAAAAATAAAAGATCAGATTGTCTTAAATGACATCAATCTAACATTACATAAAAATAAAATTTATGGATTTAGAGGCCCAAATGGTTCTGGTAAAACTATGATGTTTAAAGCTATTTTAGGGTTAGTGAAAATTGACAGCGGAAATATTATAGTCAATGAACAAAAAATACGTAAAGATATTTCATTTCCACAAAATACAGGATTTGTTATAGAATATCCTGGGTTTGTACCTTCATACTCTGGATTTAAAAATTTAAAATTATTAGCCATGCTTAATAAAAACATTAGTGATCAAGAAATTAAAGATGTTTTAATACAAGTTGGGTTAAATCCAGATGATAATAGACCATTCAAAAAATATTCATTAGGAATGAAACAACGCCTTGGAATAGCACAAGCAATAATGGAAGACCCTGAATTATTAATTTTAGATGAACCGACTAATGCTCTTGATGAAGAAGGTATACAATTTATCATTAAATTACTCAAATCACTTAGCAATAAAACAATTTTAATTGCAAGTCACGATAAAGAATTCTTAACTCACGTGACAGAAGAAATCTTTACAATTAATAATGGTATTATTACACCTCCTGAGGTAAATAAATTATGAAACATAAAAAAATATATATTAGTGCATTACTTATAATAACTTTTACTATTTGTTTTATAAAATATAACTCAGTTAACGCGGCTTATAAAAATTATAAAATTGATTCAATACCAGTTGTATTAAATAAAGAATTTGATACTAAAGACTTTAAAATTACATATACCAATACTAAAAAAAATAACATAAATATAAATGGTAATGAATATATCCAATATCTAATTGGTATAAAAATGAGAAACAAAACTTCGAAAAATATTGAATATCCTTCTAGTAAATTTTTTATTTTAGCCCCAAACTTTAATTATAATCAAAGTTTATACCTATATAATGAAGAAAAAAAACCAATTAATTTTAATTTAAAACCTAATGAAGAAATAGAAGGATATCTAATATTTAAAATGCCTTATCATTGGGGAATTAATAATCATACATCTTTCAAAATTATATATTCAGAAAGCGATGTAAGTGAAAATAAAACAAAACAATATAAATTAAACCTTTAAAAAGATATTTTCTCCATATCAAAAAATGCTCTTCAGTTAAAGAATTTGAAGAGCATTTTACATAAATAATTCTTTTTAAAACATATCTTTGAAATTAAGTTTGATCAAAATTTACTTAATATTTTTTAATAGGAGGAGTAATGTATCTCAAATTAGGATACAGCCGAGATAGTTAATTTAAATCGTATTCTTAGTCCCCATATAACTTTAAAAATTACATTATAATATTTGAATTGATTTTCCTATTTAGGTTAAGAGTTTGGATTTGAACCATTTTTTGCATACATCCTAACAACCGCTTCAGCAAGACATTGAGCAGAATCAACAAAATCCTCACCCGCCACAACATTCAAATCAGTACATGCGATAATTGCGGTATCTACTTCAGCTTTTAACTGTACAACGAGCACACTCCATAATTCTCGAGCTTCTTCAATTTCTCCGCCTTTAATACAAGTAATGATTTGATTAATCATTGTTTGCCATTTTTCATGATGGATGTACTCTATATTACGTTTTGTAATCCCGTCTTGGTAAATACCAGCTTGAATTGTCGCTTCTGTTGCGAGAAGAGCGACTCTTTTTGTATTTTCAGGAATTGCTTGTAACGTCTCGTCGACTATATTTAAAACCGGAATGGACAGAGAATGCTGTAATTCTTCAAAATAAAGATGCGCCGTATTGCACGGCATAGCGATAAATTCTACGCCAGTACTTTCAAGTTTTTGTGCCCCTTCAATAATCGCTTTTTTCATTGCTTCGTGATCGATAAGGCGATCCATATAAAACGGTGTTGGGCAAGAATAAATCATCATATGAGGAAAGTCCATATCATGCTTTGCTCCGTATATTGTTTGGCACTTTGCTACAACTGTATCAACGAATGGCCCAGTTGATTTTGGTCCCATTCCTGCTAGTATTCCGATCATTGGTTTGTCTCCTTTAAAATGTAATTAAAAACGTTTTTTGCGAACGACAAAAAGAAATAAAGTAAGTAATAAAAATGAATATACGATAGCCCAAGCTGTGAGCCATAGCGTGTGAGTAAGTATATTAAATTTGTATTGTCCAAGCATTAGAAAGCTTTCGACAGGTGGTAAAAACCATAGTAACTCTTTTTTAAACCTGATGGAGGCGATCGTTATAAGTAATATAAATGTCAGGCTAAGCCAAGCGGTGCTTGCTTTTTGAATAATATTTCTAGTAAATAAAGTTGCGATTGAAATTCCAAGTATAGAGAAAGACATATGAGCGAGAAATCCGACTAAAAATAAAGAAACTGTCATTTCTTCATTAAACATTTGCAAAATAATTGGGTAGATTATGGATATAAAAGATAAAACAGTACAAATGAGAAGAGCTGTAATATATTTACCAACATATAGTGCGGAAATATTATTTGTGTGAGAAATAGTAATTTGTTCTTGTACAGGGTCTTCCGTATGAAAAATTGTGATTGTAATCCAGGCAGATAATAAATAAAGCGCAAGTGCTGTTTCTAAATATGTCGGTACAATAGGAGTCGGTTTATATGTATATACAAAAAGTAAGCTCACAAAGTACATCGCAATAGGAGGGACGTACTTATACGATTTTGTATAGTCGAGAAAATGGTAACGAATAAGCGCGAACATAATAAACCTTCTTTCGATTTAAAAATTAGGTTGTAACAGTGTGATAGATGCTTTTTTATGTAATAAAAACTGAAGCATGTCGTTTGTATATTCTTTTTTAATTTGTAATTGAATAAGGTTTTGATTTGAATTGTGTGTAACGTGTATAAAACCGGATTGCTTTTGTAGTTCTATCGCTGAAAATGTGTCGTGAACGATTGCTTCAATATAGACTTGTTCTGCTGATTTTTGTACAGAGATATTTTCCGTAATTGTGTGATTTGCTAACGTCACAATTCTATCGGCGAAGTTTTCTAGTAGTTGTTTTTCGTGACATGTGAAGAGTATAGATATGCCGTGTTGTTTTAATGAGAGTAAAATATGTTCTAATTCTTGCTGGGAGTTAGGATCGAGCCCAGAAAGTGGTTCGTCTAAAATTAATAAATGGACGTCTGTAAGTAATGCTTGCATAATACCGGTTTTTTGTTTCATGCCTTTTGAAAAGTTTCGTACAACGGAATGTCTTGCATGATGTAAATGAAAAGATTCAAGAAGCATCGGAATTTTATCTTTTACATATTTTGTTGATAAACCGTGAATGTGGCCGAGATGATATAAATAATCCTCTAATGTAAAACGAATTCCTTCAGGAAAATGTTCAGGTACATAGCCGATTTGTATATGTTCTTTTCTTTGAAGTGTCCCTGCTGTAGGTGAAATAAATCCTGCAATGATTTTGAGCAGAGTACTTTTTCCAGTCCCATTCCCTCCAATAATAGCGAGTGCCTCTCCTTCTGGAATGGATAAATCAATGTTGTCTAGTATAAGTGATTTGCCGTACTTCTTTTGAATTCCCCTTAGTTCTACTAGCAAAGTTCTATCCTTCTTTCTTCAAATATTGTATACATCCATTATATAGGAGAATAAGAAAAAGACGTGCAGTGAGTGCACGTCTTTTTTTGTTATGTTTTGTCGATAAGTCGATATAGTGTGTCGAATCGTCGATATATCGAAAAAATCGTTGATATATTAACCCGTATTAATCAGAAGTTTATCGTTTCTCAATCGCCACGATAAATGGCGGGTTATTTTGCTGGTTAATGAAGCCGTATCGTAGTACGTGTGCTTGTTTTTGGTCTAGTTCTTCTGCAAATTTGAGAACTGCGTCGCGTTCTACTTGTCCTTCTGGATGCCCGTGGTAAATAACAAGGACGATGATACCTTCAGGTGCCATTACTTCGAGTAATTGTTCAATCGCCGAGATTGTTGAGTTCGGTTTTGTAACGATATGCTTGTCTCCGCCTGGAAGATAACCTAAGTTGAAAATTGCGCCTGTTACTTTTCCTTTTGCATCTTCTGGTAGTACGGATAGAAGCGTATCGTGACTATCGTGAACTAAAACAGTACGTTCGAAAAGTTCTTTTTCTTTTAAACGAGTCGTCGAGCTTTCAATCGCCTCTTTTTGAATATCAAATCCAAATACTTTTCCGTTATCGCCAACGATTTCAGCTAGGAAGCAAGTGTCATGCCCATTGCCTAAAGTTGCATCTACAGCGTAATCGCCTTCTTTTACTGCCGTTTGCAAGAGAGTGCGAGCAAACGGTAATACACGTTCTAATTTCATTGTTGTTTCTCCTCATTTGCATATTTTCCTTGCCAGCTTCCGCGGCGTACAAATTCTGCATCGATGGAATTTAATACTTCCCATTTATTTAAGCTCCACATTGGGCCGATCATTAAATCAGGTGGACCGTCACCTGTGATGCGGTGCACAATTACGTCTTCTGGAATCATTTCAAGTTGGTCAACAACGAGGCTTACGTAATCTTCAAGAGAAAGGAATTCTAGTTGTCCTTTTTCATATTGCTTCACCATTGGCGTTCCTTTTAATAAATGAAGTAAATGAATTTTAATTCCTTGTACGTCAAGCTTCGCTACTTCACGAGCTGTTTCCATCATCATGTCATAATCTTCAAGAGGAAGACCGTTAATAATATGAGAGCAAACTCGAATACCGTGCTTGCGTAATTTATTTACGCCTTCCACATAAGAAGGATAATCATGAGCACGATTAATAAGGTTTGCAGTACGTTCATGAACAGTTTGTAGACCGAGTTCAACCCAAAGGTATGTGCGTTTATTTAAGTCCGCTAAGTATTCAACGACATCGTCCGGTAAACAATCTGGACGAGTCGCAATAGAAAGACCGACAACGTCTTTTTCTGCTAGAAGCGGTTCGAATTTTTCTTTTAACACTTCAAGTGGTGCGTGTGTATTTGTGTATGCTTGGAAATAAGCGATACATTTGCCATCTTTCCACTTCGAGCGCATTTTTTCTTTCATTTCATGATATTGCGTTATAACATCATCGCGGCGATCGCCAGCGAAGTCACCAGATCCGGCAGCGCTGCAAAATGTACAACCGCCATAAGCAACTGTACCGTCACGGTTCGGGCAATCGAAGCCAGCATCTAATGAAACTTTAAAGATTTTTTCACCAAATTCATTTCGTAAATGGTAATTCCATGTATGATAACGTTTATTGTCGTTTGTATATGGAAAAGGGTTTTGAACCTTCATTACTTTCCCTCCTAAGCCGAGTCAAAATGAAACAAAATCCATTATAACATACTCATAAGGTAGAGATGGAAGGGACACACTAAAGGGGAATTGAAGCAAGGAGGGACAATTATGGCAGAGCGTCAATCACTTGAATCGTATATTACACAAGCGGAGCAAGCTGTGGAATATGCGAAAGAACAATTAGACCAAGGCATGAGACAAGAGCATTACAATACGATGGAGTATTCGGATGCGCAGCTACAATTAGAACAAGCATATAACGATTTACAAACGATGCAACAACATGCGAATGATGAGCAACGTGAGCAATTAAATAGAGCGCGTATGGCAATTCGCCAGTTGCAACATCAAATGATTATTACACCGCACTAATAAGGAGTGAATGTAATGGCGAAACGTTCAGATCAAAATAACCCAGAGCAAAAAACGCAAAATGGACATAACGCTGAGTTTTCGAATGAGCTTGATCCAGTGGTTCAAGTGAAACAGCGTAACAGTAAAAAAGGACAACCTCAAAAATCGAAACAATCAGAGTAGACCAGGTCGCAATATGACCTGGTTTTATTTTGCACCGCCAAAATCTAAGTTGTGAGGGATGAACAACTTACATACCAATTAAAGCTTTATTTTACTATATAACAATAATGTAAGCTTACTGTAAGGTTTGCCGATAGTTGTAAAATCACATTTTCAGTAGAGTAAGGAAGGATTAAATTTTATACAAGGAGCTGCTTTATGGGGAACAATATTACAAACAAACGAATTGATGAGTTAGATTACATTCGTGGCTTCGCACTACTGGGGATTATTTTAGTAAATATTCTCGCATTACTTAACATTAAAATTCCAGATCCTAATACAGTGGATGCTAGTTATCAAAGGTTTTTATACTTATTTGTAGAAGGTCGTTTCTTCTCAATCTTCTCATTTTTATTTGGAGTGGGATTCTATATCTTTATCTCTAGAGCAATTGCAAAGGGGAAAAATGGGTATGTTTTATTTCTACGCCGCTTAGTTGCACTATTTATTTTCGGTTTGATTCATTACATGTTTCAACCTGGAGAAGCATTAACGCTATATGCAATTTGCGGGTTAATCGTTTTACCGTTTTATAAGGCGAAAAAACAAGTGAACTTAATTATTGGCCTTATTTTAACAATTGCCTTTAGTGTAATGGGTGTTAAAGAATTATTACCACTTGGCTTAATTTTATTAGGGCTTGCTGCAGGACAATATCGTATATTTGAAAATCTTGCGCAAAATATAAAAAAAGTCGCTATTTTTACAGGTATTATGTTTGTTTTAAGTGTCGCAGCTGTATGGTATCAATACGGGCATGTGCCTGCTGATCCATTTGTAAATATGATACTTATGAATGAGGATGGAACAATGGATGCTGCAAGCCAATTTTTAAAAATTGGTGTTACAGTTGGACCAATCATTTCAGCTTTCTATGTTGGAGCATTAATTTTACTACTTCAATTAAAACCAGTTCAAACATTGTTAGCGCCACTGAAATATTATGGACGTATGGCTTTAACAAATTATATCGGTCAAACTGCAATGATTTTAATCACAGGAAGTGTATGTAACTTTGCAGGAAATTTAACTTATATGCAGACGTTATATGTATGTATTGCAATTTATGCAATTCAAATTTTGTTTAGTGTGATTTGGATGAAAATCTTTAAAATGGGTCCACTAGAATGGATTTGGCGTGTTATTACGTATTGGACGGTAACACCTTTAAAGAAATAAAGTGAAACTTTAATCTGTCGGTGTTTTCTGTGGGGGTCTTACTGCCCATTAAAGTGGGATAAAGAGAGAAGTGGGCTGTTCCTTTTGTGGAGCAGCCCACTTTTTATTGTCATCTTTTTCGGTCAGTCGATATTACTTGTTGAATCGCCAATAAAATTTCGTTTATCAATGAACCTTACACACTCATCCTTTTTATATTACAAAAGTGTAAGGTAAATGTAATGTTAACAAATAGCAGTTCACCTCCAAAAGGCGCAAAATAGGTAATGGAAAAACAAGCGTAGGAGGATTTATATGACGAAACCAGTTGTAGACGTGAAAAACGTTCAAAAAGTGTACGGTAAAAAAGGTGAGAACCAATCACACGCGTTAAAAGGTGTTTCATTCTCAATTCAAGAGGGTGAGTTTGTTGGAATTATGGGACCATCTGGTTCTGGTAAAACGACATTATTAAATGTAATTTCAACGTTAGATAAAGCAACGGACGGCGTTGTTGAAATTGCGGGTACGGATATTACAAAAATGAAGCAAGGTGAGCTGTCAGATTTCCGTTCACAAAAGTTAGGATTCATCTTCCAAGACTTCAACTTATTAGAGAACTTATCTATTTATGAAAACATCGCACTTCCATTATCTCTGCAAGGTGTCTCATCACGTAATATTGGACCGAAAGTAGAAAAGGTAGCTGATATGTTAGGCATTTCGGCAATACTTCAAAAATATCCATCTGAAGTATCGGGTGGACAGAAACAACGTTCAGCAGCAGCACGCGCTTTAGTGCATGAGCCAGCAATTATTTTAGGGGACGAGCCAACAGGAGCGCTTGATTCTAAAAATGCAGCGAGCTTACTTGATGCGATGACAAACTTAAATCAAGAGCAAGGTGTATCTATTATGATGGTTACACATGATCCGTATAGTGCAAGTTACTGTCAACGTATTTTATTCATTCAAGATGGTGAGTTATATAAAGAAATTCACCGAGGCGGAACACGTGAAGAGTTCTATAAAGAAATTTTAGATGTACTTGCAGATCTAGGTACACAAAAAGCGTAAGAAAGGAGGTCTAGGGCATGTTATTCAAACTTTCCATGTCAGGGTTAAAAAGTAAGCTGAAAGATTATATCGTCTTACTTGTCGGTCTTGTCATGTCTATCTCAATTTTTTATATGTTTCAAACGTTAGCGCTGAATAAAGCGTTTATCGAATCTAACTCAGTTATTCAATCAATTGGATTCGTATTCCAAGCAGGTTCAGTTTTACTAGCCATTATAACGTTCTTCTATATTTTATATGCGAACTCTTTCTTATTATCTCTTCGTCAAAAAGAGTTTGGTATGTATATGATGTTAGGAGCAAAAAAGCATAAAGTTACATTACTTATGTTTATTGAAACGATTGTATTAGGGGCTGCATCTCTTGCGATTGGTATTACAGTTGGTGTAGGACTTGCAGAAGGTATCGGACAGTTATTAATGAAACAATTAGAATTTGCTGGTGAAGGTTATAAAGCATTTTACCTTCCATCTATGACTGTTACTTGTATTTTCTTCTTTGCATTATTTGTACTATCAGCAATTATGAACAGTATTAAATTATCACGTATTTCTGTACTGCAACTTGTACATGCAGACGCACAAACAGAACGTGTTGCAGTAAAAGGAAAAATGACAGGTGTAGTTGCATTCCTTGCGGTTATTTTATTAGGAATTGGCTATGCATCAATGATTTACATGGAAAAACTAAGAGAAATGGGAATCCTTATTGCATTAATTACAACAACAGCTGGTACTTACATGCTATTTGGATCACTTCTTCCGGTTATTATTAAAAAGCTAAAAAGCAATAAAAAGCGTAGTGAAAAAGGGCTTAACGCTTTTACATTTGCACAATTAAACTTCCGTATTAATAGTTTAACGAAGGTACTTGCAACAGTAGCGATGTTAGTTGCCCTTGGAGCCGGTGCCATTTCAGGTGGTATGGCGTTTAAAAATAACGTTATAAAAATGGTTGATGGTTTCGTAATCTATGATTCAGTAGTTCATAATCCAACTGCTGAAGAAAAGAAAATTTTAGACGGTATTACATTTAAAGAGAAAAGCGAATATCGTTACAAAGTCGATGATAAATACGTTTACTATGTAAAAGAAGATTTAGAGAAAAATCGTCCTTTAGTAAAAGATATGTCAAATATGAAGTCGATGAAGGATTTAATGAATACAAAGAAAGTTTCAGCGGACCTGCCAGTAGGTGCAGTTTCTCGAGAAATGAATGAAAAAGATGCGAATGCTACAGCACTTCCAGAAGAATGGGACGAGGCTTTCAGAACAATCGAGCCATTCTACGTACATGAAGATCATGCAATTAAAATTGTAGATCAAAAAATGTACGATACTGTAAATGGTAAAGAAGGAATTGTATTTACTGGAAAAACAGATGATTTTGAAGCGCACAAAAAAGAATGGAAAAAACTTGACGAGTTGCAGCTAGATAAATATAAAAATGTAAAAGCTGAAAGATTAGATAGTAAATATCAAGCTTACGACATGTTCTATGGCGTTGCGAGCGGAACAGTGTTTATGGGATTCTTCCTTGGAATTGCATTCTTAGCAATGATGGCAAGCTGTCTCATGTTTAAAATTCTTTCTGGTGCATCAAAAGATATTACGCGTTATCAAATGCTTCGTAAAATCGGTGTGCGCCGTGAATTATTAACGAAATCCATTTATAAAGAATTATTCTTAGTATTCTTATTCCCAGCAATTGTAGGTATTGCTCACGTATTAGTTGGTATGAATATTTTCGGATTTATTTTAATCGATCCGTACTTCCGTATTTGGGTACCAATCATAATTTTCGTAGTTATTTACACGATTTATTACTTCATTACAGTTCAATTGTATAAAGGAATTGTGCTTCCTAAGGAAGACTAATAAAAAACCGAGCGAAATTGCTCGGTTTTTATTATTTTCAGAAAAAACACTTTAATGTTACTGAAATATATAATATAATGTAAATAAGTAACATAATATAAAAGTAGAAGCAGCTGAAAAATGAAAGGAGGAATCCGATCTGTAGAAAGAGGCTGAACTTGTATCCCCCTATTATTCCTACCCCTACTGTATTTGCACAATTATAAATTTCCAAATCTAAAAGTATATTGTAAAAATAATGGATAATACATGGAAATCTCATAGCGTGATAAGGTAAAATGGACAACATGATGAGAAAATTACCGTTCATAAGATGAGGAGAATACATGTATGGAAGTTGTAGAGGCATTAAAAGATATAAGCCAAATTGAGGCTATGAAAAAGTATTTAAAAGAGCACTCACAGCGAGATTATCTTTTATTTGTTATTGGAATTAACACAGGATTAAAGATTACTGAGCTACTTAGTATGAAATTTGAAGAAGTATTAAATGAAGATGGAACTGTTAAAGAGTTTTATTCTCTTCCTGTGAAAGATGAAAAGTTTAAACAAGATATTTATTTAAATACAAAAGTAAAAGAAGCGCTTTTAGAGTACGTACAATCTATTGATGTGAAAAGAGAAAACTATGTATTTCAATCTAATAAAACGACAAATTCAATCTCACGCCAACAAGCGTATCGTGTAATCCATAACGCAGCGGAAGCGGTTGGGATTGTTGGAAAGATTGGAACGAACTCAATGCGAAAAACATTTGGATTTCATGCGTATAAAAGAGGAATAGCAATTGCACTATTGCAAAAGCATTTCCATCACGCGACTCCATCAGAGACGCTTAAGTATTTAGGAATCTCAAAAGATGAGAAGTTTAAAACTGAGATTGATGTAGATTTGTAAAAGCCGTAACTAAAAACTTTAGGAGGCGGAAATTATGAATATTAGAGAGAGTGAACTACCGGGCATTGGATGTAAATTTGAAGTTATAACAAAAGGTAATGAAAAAATGGTTATCGTTATTCATGATGATGGCCGAAGAGAAATGTATCATTTTGATGCAGATCATGATGAAAGTATTTCAAGCATTTCTCTTCGTGATTCTGAAGCGAGACAAATTGCGGCTATATTAGGCGGAATGGTATATAGACCGCAAGCTTTAGACACAATTGAGATGGCTTTTGAAGGATTATCAATTGAATGGTTTAAGGTGGAGAATCATGCACCAGTCGTACAAAAAACAATTGGTAGCTTACATGTTAGAAAAACATATAACGTAACGATTATTGCTATTTTAAAAAAGAATATGAAGAAATTCTTTAATCCAGGTCCAGACTCTATTATTGAAGCTGGCGATATGCTCGTGTTGTCAGGCGCGAGACATGAAGTGAAAAGAATTATTAATGAATTGCTTTCATCAGGAGGTGATTCATAATCGATGGATACTTTAATCTTTGAAGTTGGAACTGCGTTAGTATTAGTAGCTTTTGCAGCTATCCTCGCTGCGAAGTTAAAGTTCTCGATTATTCCGTTTCTCATTATACTCGGTATGTTAGTGGGGCCTCATGCCCCCGACTTAGGACTTATCGATTTAAGGTTTATTGAAAGCGGAGAAGTTATTTCCTTCCTCGGCCGCGTTGGCGTCATATTCCTCCTATTCTATTTAGGCTTAGAATTCTCAATAAAAAAATTAATTAAATCAGGAAAATCAATTGCTTTCGGGGGAACTGTCCACATATCACTTAATTTCATATTAGGTTTGCTTTATGGATATGTGATGGGCTTCCCCTTATTAGAAACATTAATTATTGCTGGAATCATTACAATTTCATCGAGTGCAATTGTTGCAAAAGTAATTGTTGATTTAAGAAGATCTGGTAATAAAGAGACTGAATTAATATTAGGAATCATTATGTTTGATGATATTTTTTTAGCTGTATATTTATCAGTCGTTTCAGGATTAGTACTTGGGGGCGCAACATCATTTGTAGGTGCTCTTACATCGGTATTAATCGCAGTAGGATATATGCTACTATTCTTTGTAGTCGCTAGAAAAGCTACGCCGTTCTTAAATAAAATATTAGATATTTCGTCAAATGAAATTTTTATTATCGTAATATTCGCTATTTTATTCTTTGTAGCAGGATTTTCAGAAACGATTCATGTTGCTGAGGCGATTGGAGCATTATTGTTAGGGCTCGTTTTTTCTGAAACAGAGCATAGCGATCGGATTGAGCATCTCGTCGTCCCGTTCCGTGATTTTTTTGGAGCTATATTCTTTTTCAGCTTCGGCTTAAGTATAGATCCGTTTTCACTTGGAGGAGCAGTGTGGTTGGCATTAGGAGCAGTTTTCATTACTCTAATCGGTAATTTTACTGCTGGAATGGTTGCGGGACGTAAAGCCGGGTTATCCCATAAGGCTTCTACGAATATCGGTTTAACACTCGTATCACGCGGGGAATTTTCTATTATTGTAGCAAATATCGGCATTGCGGGTGGCTTAATGGCAGCGATTAAACCGTTCTCTGCACTGTACGTTTTAATATTAGCATCGTTAGGACCGTTACTAACGAAAGAGTCCGGGAGAATATACTCTCTACTAGATAAAATATTTAAATGGAGTGCGAAAGAACGTGCGAAGCGAGAAAAAGAAGTTGGATAGTATAAATAAGGGGGAGACTGCATGAACTTTAGAACTTTATGCAGTCTTCCTTTTTTATATATTGTTGTTGATGTCGTTTTTTGTCGGTAAGTCGATATATTTTAATAATCGCTCATATATTTCGGGAATCGCCGATATATTTTGAGATTCGCTGATATATTCCCCAAATCGCTGATATATTTTCAAGTGACAATTCATATAATTTCATTTACCGAAAAACCATTATCTGAATTTCATCAACTATTAATCAGTTGCCTTCCTATTTAAAAACGACTACAATTTTACTGTTATAGATGAACGAAAAAAATAGAATAGGAGGGGAGACTATGCCAAAGAAAGTATGGCTATTAGTAGCTGGGATGATTATTAATGTCACGGGTGCTTCTTTTTTATGGCCTTTTAATACAATTTATTTGCATGATCACCTAGGAAAATCTTTATCTGTGGCCGGAATGGTATTAATGATCAACTCGCTTACTGGTGTAATCGGAAACTTGCTCGGCGGTGTTTTGTTTGATAAATGGGGCGGTTATAAATCAACTTTAGTAGGGATTGTCATTACACTCGTATCGATTTTAGGCCTTGTGTTCTTCCACGGTTGGCCGTTATATGTTGTGTGGCTAGCATTAATCGGCTTTGGTTCTGGAATGGTCTTCCCATCGATGTATGCGATGGTCGGTACGGTTTGGCCAGAGGGCGGAAGACGAGCATTTAATGCGATGTATGTTGGGCAAAACGTTGGTATTGCGATCGGAACAGCGTGCGGTGGTTTAGTTGCATCTTACCGTTTTGATTATATTTTCTTAGCCAATTTTGTTTTGTACTTTGTTTTCTTCTTAATTGCTTTTATTGGATTCCGTGGTATGGAAGACAAGAAAGAGCCAGGAGTGAAAAAAGAAGTCGAAACGAAAAAAGGCTGGACACTTACACCTGGATTCAAAGCACTTCTTATCGTATGTGTAGCATATGCTTTATGCTGGGTTACATATGTACAGTGGCAAGGGGCAATTGCAACACATATGCAGGAATTAAATATTAGTCTTCGTCACTACAGTTTATTATGGACGATAAACGGAGCGATGATTGTTTGTGCGCAGCCACTAGTTAGCATGTTAATTCGCTGGATGAAGCGTTCTTTAAAACAACAAATTATGATTGGAATCATCATATTTGCGGCGTCATTCATTGTATTAAGTCAAGCGCAACAATTTACGATGTTCCTCGTTGCGATGGTAACATTAACAATTGGTGAGTTATTCGTTTGGCCAGCAGTTCCAACGATTGCAAATATACTTGCGCCAAAAGATAAACTTGGATTTTATCAAGGCGTTGTAAATAGCGCGGCGACTGTAGGGAAAATGTTCGGACCGGTCGTTGGCGGAGCGATTGTTGATTTATACAATATGGAAGTATTGTTTATAGCAATCATGGTAATGCTTGTAGTAGCGATTATAGCAACGAGCATGTATGACAAGCGAGTAAAAGTAGAAGAAACAGTTGAAGAAAAAATTGCAGTTTAGTTTGACGGAACATGTAACATGTTTTAGAATATATTTAAATAAAACAACCTTTTGAACAAGGGAGATAGCTCGGCTGCCTTAAGACGAATTCGTTAGTTATTAAGAGTAACGATTAACCGAGAAGCCTTCGCTTTAAGTAAGCTCTTAGGAGATACGAAGTGGTGGGTAGTTCACATTAACTTATATTTGTAATAACAGTGAGAAGGAGTAGTAGTAATAGAAGCTGGTTTAGAGAGTTGACGGTCGGTGCAAGTCAATCCACGTTTCGTTATGAACTCGCCTTTGAGTTGCAGTTGTGAAACTAATAGTAGCAATTGCCGTTAATCCACGTTACGGATCTAAGCGAATGTATATTTGTACATTAATTTAGGGTGGTACCGCGGGAATCTATAACCTCTCGTCCCTTTCTAGGGATGAGAGGTTTTTTGTATTTTGGGCGGTGAAAATAAATAGAATTTCAAGGAGGGTATCTCATGAGCTTTAATCATCAAGATATTGAGAAGAAGTGGCAAGGGTACTGGGAAGAGAATAAAACATTCCGTACGCCAGATGAGACAGAAAAACCAAAATTTTATGCACTAGATATGTTCCCATATCCATCAGGTGCAGGCCTACACGTAGGACATCCAGAAGGTTATACAGCGACAGATATTTTATCTCGTATGAAGCGTATGCAAGGATATAACGTTCTTCATCCAATGGGATGGGATGCATTCGGTCTTCCAGCAGAGCAATATGCACTTGATACTGGAAACAGCCCAGCAGAATTTACAGAGCTTAATATTAATACGTTCCGTAATCAAATTAAAGCATTAGGTTTCTCTTACGATTGGGATCGTGAAGTAAATACAACAGATCCAAACTACTACAAGTGGACACAATGGATTTTCCTAAAGCTATTTGAAAAAGGGTTAGCTTACGTTGATGAAGTACCTGTAAACTGGTGTCCAGCACTTGGTACAGTACTTGCGAACGAAGAAATTATTGACGGTAAGAGTGAGCGCGGTGGACATCCAGTTGAGCGTCGTCCGATGAGACAGTGGATGTTAAAAATTACAGCTTACGGAGATCGTCTATTAGAAGATCTAGATGAGCTTGATTGGCCAGAAAGCTTAAAAGATATGCAACGTAACTGGATCGGTCGTTCTGAAGGTGCAGAAGTACACTTTAACATCGACGGTACAGACGAGAAATTCACAGTTTTCACAACGCGCCCTGATACATTATTCGGTGCAACATACTGTGTACTTGCTCCGGAACATGCACTTGTTGCAGAAATTACAACAGCGGAACAAAAAGAAGCGGTAGAAGCTTACATTAACGCTGTAAAAATGAAGAGTGACCTAGAGCGTACAGAACTTGCGAAAGAAAAAACTGGTGTATTCACTGGTGCTTACGCAGTTAACCCAGTAAACGGTGAGAAATTACCAATCTGGATCGCTGATTACGTTCTTGCAACTTATGGAACAGGTGCTGTAATGGCAGTTCCAGCTCACGATGAGCGTGACTATGAATTCGCATCAGTATTCAATCTTCCAATGAAGGAAGTTGTAAAAGGCGGAGACATTACGAAAGAAGTGTACACAGGTGATGGTGCACACGTAAACTCAGCATTCCTTGATGGTTTAAATAAAGAAGAAGCAATCGCAAAAATGATTGAATGGCTTGAAGTAACGAGCGCAGGAAATCAAAAAGTAACGTACCGTCTACGTGACTGGTTATTCAGCCGTCAACGTTATTGGGGCGAGCCAATTCCAGTAATCCACTGGGAAGATGGCACAATGACAGCTGTGAAAGAAGAAGAATTACCATTAGTTCTTCCGAAAACAGAAAACATCCGTCCTTCAGGTACAGGCGAATCACCACTTGCTAACATTGACGAGTGGGTAAATGTTGTTGATCCTGAAACTGGTAAAAAAGGTCGTCGTGAAACGAACACAATGCCACAATGGGCTGGTAGTTGCTGGTATTACTTACGTTATATTGATCCAAACAACAGCGAAGCACTTGTAGATCCTGAAAAAGTAAAACAATGGCTTCCAGTTGATATTTATATCGGCGGAGCGGAGCACGCGGTACTTCACTTACTATATGCTCGTTTCTGGCATAAAGTATTATATGATATCGGTGTAGTTCCAACGAAAGAGCCGTTCCAACAATTATTCAACCAAGGTATGATTCTAGGTGAAAACAACGAGAAAATGAGTAAATCAAAAGGTAACGTTGTAAACCCTGATGATATCGTAGCAAGCCACGGTGCAGATACACTTCGTCTATACGAAATGTTCATGGGACCATTAGATGCTTCAATCGCTTGGTCTGAAAATGGTCTTGACGGAGCTCGTCGTTTCCTAGACCGCGTATGGCGCCTATTCATTCAAGAGAACGGTGAATTAAGTGAGAAAATTACTGATGCACCAAATAAAGAGCTTGAAAAAGCCTACCACCAAACAGTGAAGAAAGTAACAGAAGACTATGCAGAGCTTCGCTTCAACACAGCGATTTCTCAAATGATGGTATTCATCAACGATGCATACAAAGCTGAAACACTTCCGAAAGAATATGTAGAAGGTTTCGTGAAAATGATTGCACCAGTTGCACCTCACATTGGGGAAGAACTATGGAGCAAACTTGGATACAATGAAACAATCACATATGCAAGCTGGCCAACATTTGATGAGTCTAAACTTGTAGAAGATGAAGTGGAAATCGTTGTTCAAGTTATGGGCAAAGTTCGTGCAAAACTAACAATGAGTAAAGACGCATCAAAAGAAGAAATGGAACAACTTGCACTTGAAGCAATTCAAGACCAAATTGAAGGGAAAACAGTTCGTAAAGTAATTGTTGTTCCTGGAAAACTTGTTAACGTTGTTGCAAACTAACTCATTCTAAATAAAAGCTCAGAGCATTTATGCTCTGAGCTTTTTTGTGTAGAAAATAATCTCAGAATCACCTTCATCTAAATTTTCAACTATTCCACTACGTACAAATAAAAGAGCGGAATTCCAATACAGACAAACACCTATTTTTCTATAGGAAATATGATAAAAAAGGTAGGCTAAATTGAGTAGAAGAGGTGAAAGGAATGAAAGGGATGGACAATAATGCACCACATGGCTTCTTCGGAGGCGAATCGGACAGTTATACACAAATGATGTTAATGGGAGGAGCTGGCCAACAAGGGTACGGTGGAATTCCGAGCTGGATGGGTGGAGCTGCAGGAGGGTTTCCAACATCGGTAGCTGGCATGCAAACTGGAATGCCTACATCAATGGGAGGGTTTTCGACATCAGGGGCTGGAATGCCTACAGTAACAGGAGGATTTCCGGCGTCAGTAGCTGGCGTACAGACAGGAATTCCAGTAGGGGTACCAACTACATTTCCTTCTTTCGTTGGAGGAGTGCAGACAGGATTTCCGGTACCAGGAATAGGTGTTGTAGCTGGGGAATAGGCGGGTATCCGCAAGTTGTTCACGGTCATCATGGACATCACCACCATCAAGGTCAACATGGCCATCATGGACACCATCATCATCATCAAGGCCAATACGGTCATCATGGACACCATCATCATCATCAAGGTCAACACGGTCATCATGGACACCATCATCACCAAGGTCAACACGGCCATCATGGACACCAAGGACACCATCATCACCAAGGTCAACATGGTCATCAACAACAAGTACATCACCACGGTCACCATCACATTCATCCGCAAGCTGTTCTTTATCAAACGCACCAAGGCCAGCACGGTCAACATGGTCATCAAGGTCAACATGGTCATCAAGGTCAACATGGTCATCAAGGCCAACATGGTCAACATGGTCACCAAGGTCAACACGGTCATCATGGTCAACACGGTCATCAAGGTCAACACAGTCATCAAGGTCAACACGGTCATCAAGGCCAACACGGTCACCAAGGTCAACACGGCCAACATGGTCAACAGCACCAACAGCACCAACAGCACCAACAGCACCAACAATATCAACAATATCAACAATATCAACAGCAACAATCTTCTCCTTGGACAGGTGGAATTGGAGCGGGAGCAGCAGGAGCAGCGGCAGGAGCAGCTAGCATTAGTGGAGCAGCCGGACACGCGGGACACGTGGGTCATTAATGAAGTGCAGAAAAAAAGACATAATAAAAAACTGCTGGGAAATCCTAGCAGTTTTTTTCAGCTTCTTGGCGTTGGCGTTCGATTTCAGCACGAAGTTGTGGCTCTGGTGCTTGCCAGCCTTCTGGTTTTAGAATTTTGCCGTCCCCTTCACGGAATCGAGGTTTTCCATCAGGGAATAGTTTTGCCATGTTTGCGTTATTTACAATTTCGAATCCTTTATCAGGACGTACGCCCATTTCGGCAAACGTTCCGAATGCAAAGTAAATAAGGTCAATTAGTGCATCATATTGATCTTCAACAGTCGTTGCTTCTAGAAATTCTTCTAGCTCTTCTTGCATAAAGCTAGCACGAATTTTTGCACGTTCTTCTGTTAATTTCGTTGGAGTATTTGTCACAGGGTGTCCGAACTCTTCATGCATTTTTGCAACAAGTTCGTATCCTTTATCTAAACCTTTTTCGTTTGTCATGTTGTTTCATCCTTTCTCGCTTTGTGCCGAATCTCATTGTAACATAAGGTGATTATGAAATGAAAAAGGACTGTTCAAAAGTTTCATCTTTTAGTTAAGATAGGGAAAGATTATATCGACTAAACGACAAAACATAACCCATTAATAAAAGAAAGCCATCCCGGAATACTTTTGGGACGGCCTTGCTCGTTACTTTTCTTCTTTTATTAAAATGGATAAAATAAGGTCGATGCCAAACATACCAACGAGCAACATCGGTATAACGACAAGTAAATAACGTGTGAAGGAAACATTTTTTAAGTATGTATGAGCAAATAAAAAGACGCCGAGAAATAAAATACCATTTAAAATAGGCTTTACTAATTTTTTAGACATAAGCTCCCCCGTAAATATCTTCTCTCTCTATCTAAAATAAAAACTCCTCTTTCCGTTGTATCATGCTGGAGGGAGGAGTTCAATCATTTCTCATTCGATTACACCAGAATTTGTAATATTAACGGTGTATTTTACTTTAATTGGTACATCTTTGTACATTTTTCGCCACTCTTCTAATTTAAATGGACGATAATGTTGTCTATATTTTGCTCCAAGTCCAAGAGGGTCAACATTTAAGGATTTAAACTGTTTAATTAGTTTTGTAGCTTTTGCATCTAACTGTTTCTCAACCGCTTTCGCTATTTTTTGCGTGTTCTTTTTATTTTCTAAGTTGAATTTTCGAGATAATTCTTGAATACGAGCTTCCATTTTCACATGAATATAGAAAGAAGGTTTTCCATTTTTTATAGTTACTTCGTATGTAGGAATGGAATGGATGTTATTAATCATTGCATAGCCAGGATTGGTTTTAAATTCATGTGAATCTAGGCGGTGCTTTTCTAGCAGTCCTTTGAAAACAAACATATCGTGATACTTAATTGTTCCGACCAACTTATCCTTTTTCAAGAGACCGATACCAGTAATTTTTATTTTATCTCCATGTTTTTTTAGGATAGGCATATAAGAATCTTGTCCTTCACGGTAGTACCTGAAGGCACCTAAATATAAATTGTCAGTTGGCAAAGGCCCAGTGTCCATATTATGTTCTAACATTTTTTTTATATAAATCGCAACATTGTAAGAGGTACTGTATTTTCCTTTAAATAGTTCAGTACCACTGCCTTCTAATAGTCCAACATACAGTGAGTTACCAATATTCACATCACGAATCAATGTATCAAAGGAAGTTGATAATCCTTTTTTAGCAATCTTTGTTGTGAATAAGGCAATACGCATCTGACCGCTTGCGAACGGTTGCGAAGATTCTAAAGAGGTATCTGCCTTTACTTGTTTTACTGCGTTTCCTGTTCCTTCATAGACTTGAACTTTATTTCCCTTTTTTTGTATGGGGCAAACGAATGTAACTTTTACTTTATTATCTTTTGCTGTATCGAAGGCAGTTCCTTGAATGAGCTGAACATCATCAATAATATTTTTTTGTAAACAACCAGTTAGACTGAAGACACTGATGCAAATAAGAAGTATTAATTTTCTTTTGGTTTTGTCCATTTTTTTTTCACCCACACAATAATAAATAGAATTGGGATATATATATATATAAGCCAAAAACTAACTTTAGATGCATTACTAATAAAATCATTAATATCATGCCTATTTGTTAAAAGTTGTGAAACCACTAAGGTGATAAGCATAAAGGCAATTAAAATTCCCCGTTGTTTCACACGAAAGATTTCATGAGTTCCTCGAGTAGCGGCCCATAAAGGTAGAATAAAGCTTGTAATAATAACGAGAGCATAACCGGAAATAGCAATATACTCAAGTCGCTCTATAAAAGGAAGCTTAATAACTTGTGTCATGGACAGTTGAGACCAAATTGTTTTGAGTAGTTGTTTTTCGCTAAAGAATGTAAAAGCGAGAATAGTACTGAATAAATATAGAACATTAGAAAATAATGCCCCATATTGCGCAAATTTATGGGATTTCTCTGGCTCTTTAACAAATGGATAAATCATAAGGAAAATTTCAAATCCTGTCATACTATAAATAGATAGTTGAGCTGCTTTCAAAATATCGGTAAAAGAATGTGAAAATATTGGAAGTAAATTATCCCAATGTGAGAATTTCAAAATGAAAAGACTTAGAAAAAGATAACCTAATGTTCCACCAACGGAAATAACACAAATTCCTGTAATGACGCGGAATCCTGATGAAATAATGTAATAACTTATTAAACATAAAAAGAATGTGAGCATCCAGATGGATGCACTAGGAAACATCCATACTTGAATAATTTCGACATATGTTCTAACAACAGAAATGCTTACAATGAAAAAATAAGCCATAAAAATGATATTAATACCATTTCCGATCCATTTTCCAAAAAGTTGTTTATGTAAATCAATTAAGTTTCCTTCTACAGTTTTTAATGAATAATACATCATCCAGATGATAATATGAATAATGATCCCTGTGAGGAGAACCCCCATCCAGCCGTCGTATCCAGCAGCTTTTGCAATAATTCGAGCGAAGCCAAGAACGCCAGCTCCAAACTGTGCACCGTGAATTAAGAAGAAGACAAAGACAGGAGAGATTTGATATTTTTCTTGAACTTTACTCATCGATGCACCTCATTCCTTAATCATCAAAGTCTGATCTATGTTTTGTTGAAATTCCTTTTGCTGATTTTTTTACATGTTGTGGCCTCGCTTGTACATCCCTTGTATCAATCATCGTTAAAGGAAAACGAATCCAAGAGTCCTTAACCGACTGTTGTCTCGTCGGATAAAACAAAGCGTAAGGCTTACGTAAGGAAGTAAGCCTGAATAGATGAGTAAATAAGAAGATAAATCCAAGGGAAATCCCGAACAATCCGCCTATTTCTGCAAACATAAGAAATGGAAAGCGTAGTAATCGAACTGCATTACCCATTTTATAAATAGGTGTAATAAAGGAAGCGAGTGCTGATAAGGCAACGATAATTAATAAAATATTACTCGTTAAACCAGCTTGTACAGATGCTTGCCCAATTACGATACCGCCTACAATCCCGAGTGTTTGACCAACTTTCATCGGTAACCTCGCGCCAGCTTCTCTCAATAAGTCGATTGCAAGTTCTAAAAAGAGTGCTTCAATTAAAGGTGGGAACGGTACTTGTGCCCTTGATAAAATCAAAGTTTCAAGTAAATCACTTGGAATAAGTTCATAATGATAATTTAAAACTGCAACATATAGTGGTGTAGCACAGATTGAAAATAGAACAGCGATAAGGCGTAAAATGCGTGAAAATGTAGCGTATAGCCAAGAAACGTTATAGTCTTCTGGTGAAATGAAAAAATCGAAATAGGATACTGGCGTAAGTAGAACACTTGGAGAACCATCCACAAAAATAGCAATTTTCCCATCAATGAGTGCTTTTGTAACTCTATCAGTACGTTCTGTATTGATATAGAGAGGGAAAATCGACTTTTCACCCATTAGTTCTTGTATATAAGCACTATCATTAATTTGATCATATTCAAGAGCACGTAATGACTCCTCGAGAAAATCTACATTTTCTTTTTCAGCGAGGTTGTCTAAATACATCATGACAACTTTTGTTTTGGAAAACTCGCCAACAATCATTTCTTTTGTTTGTAAATCTAAAACAGGAAGGCGTTTTCGTACTAAATTAATATTCGTATCAATAGCTTCTACAAAGCCTTCTTGTGGACCGATAACTGTTGATTCATTTAATGGAGGGCTTGGTGCCCGATACGTATCAATTGCAATGTTTGCAAGCATACACTTTTGATCTTGCTGATTCAATTGAATAATCGCATGCCCCTTTAAAACCATGTCCTCAATTTTTTGTAAGTCGTTCGTAATTGTAATACCACTCATCGGAATATGTTCTTTTAGCTCTTCTAATGAAGTACAAGGTCGTTCTAACAGAATAGGCATTAAATATTTCTGTAATTTCTCTCCATCAAGTGAAGGACGATAGTAAGAAATCCAATAAGGCATCGTTTCATCATCAGATGTATGATAATTAACAAAATCGCTAGACTTTTTGAGTTTCTCTATTAAATCTTGTAGAGAATGAATACGGTCTTTTTCTGGTTTCGTAAAATCATAAATACTATTATTTCCAGAGTTTTGCTGCTGATTTTGACCCGAGTTACCTTGTTTAGAATGTTGTTGATTCTCATTCGAGTTGTCTTGTTTAGAATGTTGTTGATTCTCATTCGAGTTGTCTTGTTTAGAATGTTGTTGTTGATTCTGATTCGAGTCGTTTTGTTTAGAGTTTTGTTGTTGATTCTGATTCGAGTCGTTTTGTTTAGAATGTTGTTGCTGATTCTGATTCGAGTCGTTTTGTTTAGAATGTTGTTGCTGATTCTGATTCGAGTCGTTTTGTTTAGAATGTTGTTGCTGATTCTGGAATGAGTCATCTTGTTTAGAATGTTGTTGTTGTTGTTGTTG
>NZ_BPLI01000029.1:0-30429 GCF_019656175.1 Bacillus sp. BML-BC051 | reverse complement strand
TGCTCCTTTTTTATTTGTTTTCAGATGAATTCAAATTACATTTCGGCAATGTAATTGTCAAAGATGTACCTTTATTAATAACGCTTCGGATTTTTAAACTACCTTGCATCGTTTCAATGATCTTAACAGCAACCATGGTACCTAAACCTGTACCTTTCGTTTTTGTACTAAAATATGGTTCGCCAAATCGATTTATTTGCTCTTGTGACATACCACTGCCGCTGTCCTCAATTCGTATGATAACTTTATTATTACTAATAGATGAAGAGATATTTAAAGTACCACCATTAGGCATTGCTTCAATACCATTTTTTATTAAGTTTAAAAAGCATTGTTGAAAATGCTGTTTATTACCAACAATAGTCGCCGTAGAGAAATCTTTTGTAATATGTATTGTATTCATATTACATAATGGTAAGATCATATTAATAACTCGATTTAACTCTTGTTCTACTGAAATATGATCTAATTTTTCTGAAGCCGGTTTGGCAAACGTTAAATAATCATCAATAATTCCTTGGGCGTGATGTAACTCTTCAAGTATATGTTCAATATACTCGTCTCTTGATTCTGGAGTTAAATTTGGTGTTTTTAAAAGTTGAGTAAATCCTTTTACGACGGTTAAGGGGTTTCTTACCTCGTGCGATATACTAGCAGCGAGTTGGCTAACTATCTCCATTTTTTCCATTTTAATTAACTTCGATCGCATACCTACTGCATCTTTTAAAACTTCATTAAAATAAATGACAAACAACATCAAAAAAGTTGGTAATAGTATGAAATAAATAATGTATAAATTATTCACTTCAAAATCCGATAAAGTTAATACAATTACAGTTGTAAATATTGCTAGAAAAAATGTTAAAAACATTCCATAAGCTACTTTAACTTTTCTATTATACTTATTAAATTTTGCGGATGCGAACGCTGTAATGATAAACATTGTGCCATAAACTAGTATTGTTAACATACTAAATCCATAAAATGAAAATCTTGTAATTAATAAAATAGCAAACAATATTATACCGACAGGGAAGCCACCATAAAGCGTACCTATTATAACTGGTATTTGTCTTAAATCATGAATACAATTTTCATCCATATAGATCGGATAGCGCATACATAAAATAAGAGGGATACTCGTACAAAGTATAATAAGTAGTTTTTTATATTTCTTTAAATAGCGCCCGCTATCATATATAAAATAAAAAATAAATATACTAATTAGAATGTAAAGAAGATTATTTAATACGTTTTGATTAATATATACAAAGTTCATAGTATGTGCCTCGTTATTTTGAATTTCCATTTCAAATCTATTATACATGATTATAGTAGAAACTTTTTGCGTGTAATAATATAAGTTTATATCTTTTTAGCATTAGCCACGTTTAGCCACTCTTTATAAAATGTTTCAACCGAAGCATATCGTTCAAGTCGGTTGTCATTTACAGCACGAAACGCTATTTCATATAACTCTTTACTTGCTTCCCATTTTGTAAAGGAGCGATCTTTTCCACCGCCTAAGAGCGCAAAAGCCATTGCCCCCATATTAAACACATTTGTTCTCTCGTCAATTATAGCGTTTAACTCAAATTCCTCTGGCGACATAAAACGCGAAGATCCCCATAGTCTTCCCATAGTATTTATATATGGTTTCTCATTGTATAAATCTATATCACAAATCTTCGTCTCATTTGTATGAAAATTATATAAGATACTACCGTCATAAAAATCTATTGCTACATAGTTTTTCTTTTCGACAAATGTATGGAAAGAAAAAATAGAATTTAAGGATTGAATTCGTTCCATAATTGATAAATGTTTAAATTTGTAAAATGGAGAGCTTGGATTAGTATATTTTTCAGGAGGCGGAAAACTCCAGTGTGAATGAAGACATTCACCATCAAACCAATCAAAAATTAATACATACCCAGAGTGAACTGGAAAATGTTCAATTAGTTTTATAAGCGAATCGTGCTGTAATTCCTCATATAGTGGAACTGAATTTTTTAATTTTTCAATAGCGTCTTTCATTGTTCCTTCATATGCAAGTGTTTGTGCCCCTGCATATTTAATAAATTTCTTACGCCCATCTTTTTCTACACCAAAAGATAGATTGCCTGAATCTTGCTGGTCAAAAACAGCAAATACGTTTCCTAATTTCAATAGCCAATCAAAATTATGATGTTCTTTTAACTGGAATGTAACTTGATTCAACTGAATTTCAACTGGATTATCTTTCATAATATACCTCGCATTTATTATAATTAAGTTGTATATTTCAGTATTCGACATATTTTGTGAAAATCCTATGTTAATCACATGGAATTTTATAAATATAATAATAAATAATTATAAGAAGAGGGATAAAATGGAACAACAAATCGTTATTAAACCATATCAAAAAGACTGGCATGAAGAGTATGTAATAGAAAAAGAGAAATTTATTTCTTTATTCGGAGGAGATTGTATCGCTATTGAACATATAGGAAGTACATCCATAGAGGGATTAGGAGCGAAACCTCTAATAGATATGATGATTGGCGTAACTGATTTGCAAATTACCGAAAAGTGGATTGAAGCGCTATTAAAAATCGGCTATGAATATGTTCCAAAAGAAACACCTAATTGGCGTTTTTTTAGAAAGGGAAAATGGAGAGCTGGTACCCATCATTTACATGTTTATATATATAATAGTGAAGAGTGGAAGAATAACATTTTATTTCGTGATTTTCTTATGGAACATAAATGGGCACAGATTGAATATACAGAATTAAAAGAGAAACTTGCAGCTACATATCCGTTTGATCGTGCTTCATATACAAGTGCAAAAGCGCCATTTATTCTAAATATATTAGAGCTGGCCAAAACTTAAAAATCTCCTGCCTTTCCTGCATTATTTATAGGGAGGGATTTTTTCTTTTGTCACAACGATATACATTATTTCTAATTATTGGAGGCAAATTCTTTTATTTATTTTGATATATCTAGTACATTGAAAATATTAAGGGGGAATGAAGTAATGAAAGCTATTGTACATCAATATAAAAAAGGGGTAGAAGGATTAGAATATAGATTGTCATCTGAAATAAATCCTAATGCTGGTGAAGTAAAGGTAAAGTTAAAAGCTGCAGGATTAAATCATAGGGATTTATTCATTATAAACAATAGAAAAGAAATGGATCTGCCGTTAGTAATAGGTTCAGATGGTTCAGGAATTGTTACAGAAATCGGAGAAGGCGTTTCAAATCATTTATTAAATAGCGAGGTTATTATAAATCCTAGCATTGGATGGGATAATATTGCCAAAGTACCTGAGTTACCAGAAGTGTTAGGTGGACCAAAAGATGGAACGTTTGCTGAATATGTTATTGTGCCAGCTGAAAATGTAGTGGCAAAACCGTCATATCTTTCTTGGGAAGAGTCTGGGGTTCTATCTTTATCGGCACTAACTGCATATAGAGCACTTTTTACAAAGGGTAGATTAAAGTGCGATGAACATGTTTTAATTCCGGGGATAGGCGGTGGTGTAGCGACATTTGCCATGATATTTGCAAAAGCAATTGGTGCAAAAGTAAGTGTTACTTCAAGGGTAGAGAGTAAAAGAAAGTTTGCCAAAAAATATGGCGCAGACTTTTCTTTTAATAGTTTTGGAAATTGGGAAGAGAGTTTACGCGGGGAGAAAGTAGATTTAATAATTGATAGTATAGGTCCAGCAACATTCTTAAAATACTTTGATGTATTAAAACCAAATGGGAGAATTGTTAATTTTGGTGCAAGCTCAGGAGATAAAATTGAATTACCATTACGAGCATTATTTTATAATCAAATCGATATAATGGGAACATCTATGGGTAGCCGTGAGGAATTTCATGAAATGGTTAAGTTTATAGAGAGACATAAAATTAAACCAATTGTTGATAAAGTATATTCGTTAGAAGAAGCCATTCAGGCGTTAAATCGTATGGAACAGGGAGAACAATTTGGTAATATCGCACTTCGTATGTAATAAAAATATGATTTCGCAACTAGTATATTTAAATAACTATGTTATATATTCTACACATAAAAAGCATATGATTCGTATTGTTTGAAAGGTTTTCAGCTTTATACATAATTAGCCGTTATAATTAGTCTTACTATTGTCAAATGAGTACTAGTAAAATGAGAATTAGATGAGAAAAGTTTAAGCCCATTTTCATATTGATGTTGTATACTGTGTAAATCAAGAACGCTTTTATGTAAGGAGAGAGTATTATGAATTACACAGTATTTCAATGGTTTAATAATTTTGCTGGATTGTCTAAACTATTAGATACGCTAATGATTGCTATTACAAATAGTGCTGTATATGTAGCAATTTTGTTTATGTTTATCTTATGGTTTAATAATGGAAAGAAAGTCAATGCCATAAAAAAACAATACACAGTGTTATATACGACACTTTCAGTCATTATCGCATTACTAGTAAATGTTGTGATACATGCGGTATATTACCATCCACGTCCGTTTGTATCACATGATGTACATCAATTAGTGCCACATGCAGCAGACTCATCATTTGTTAGTGATCATTCTGTACTTGTATTTTCCATTGCATTTGTATTTTTACTTAGAGGAGAAAAACTAAAATACGTCGCTCTTATGTGGGCAGTATTAGTTGGTGTATCACGTATGTACGTAGGTGTTCATTATCCTCTAGATATACTTGGTGCTGCTTTCTTAACATTTATTACGAGCAGCTTAGTAATGCAAAGTACACGTATGTGTGAACCGATCGCGAGATTTGTATTCAAAATGTACGCATTGGTAGCAAAACGAATTCCTTTTTTAGCGAAATATAATCATATAGCTTGATTTTTATAAGTAACTATTTGTAAGTTTGTTTAAAAGTTCGCCTTTGGAAATCCAGAGGCGAACTTTTTTCTTGTGCACAAGAAAAGGACATATGCATTAAAAGATTGGTGAAAGAACAACTGAGTTAGCACCTATTAAATTTGTAGTCTATTATAAGTTAACTATTACATGACGGAATATTCTTAAATTTCACGCACCGTACTGTAAATAGAAAAATAAAATAAAAGCAGAAACAATAGCTACATTCAGGACGATTTAAAGGAATTAAAAGGAAAAGTTCGAAACATATAGTATTGAAAGCAAAAACTACATAATTTATAGCACACTATCGCAGTAATGAATTGTGAAAGAAAGGGGATAAATATGCATAAACTTCAAACGAATAAAGGCGCGCGGTATTTTATGGTTGCTTTTATTGTTTTGTTTCTCATTATGCTTTTGCGTTTTTTCTATATTCAGGCAGTAGGAGTCTTGCATAATGTCAATGTAAAGGATCTAGCAAATGAACAACATAATAAAAATGGTGTTTTGGAAGCGAATCGTGGCACAATATATGATCAAGCTGGAAAAGTGTTAGTCCAAGATTCCACAACGTATCGTGTTGTTGTGAATTTAAAAGGAACAAATAAAGTGAAAAATAAAGATGAAACCGCAGACCGATTAGCTGATGCGCTTGAAATTGATAAAGAGGACGTATTAAAAAATTTTCATGAGGGACGCACGCAAGTTGAGATTGGAAAAGTTGGGCGGAATTTATCTAGAGAAGTAAAAGAAAGAATTGGAAAATTAAAAATTCCAGGGGTATCTTTTATGTCAGAAAAAGCAAGAGTATATCCAAATGAAGATTTTGCATCCTATATACTTGGTTTTGCGAGACCTGACGATAAAGGAAATACAGAAGGGAAATTTGGACTTGAAAAGGGCCTGGATAAATATTTGCGCTCGACAAACGGAAATATAGAATATGTGGGAGCACCAAGAGGGATTCCGCTTACAAATGATATAGGGAAAATAGAACCAGCTAAAAATGGGAATAACGTATATCTTACGCTCGATAAACAAATTAATAGTTTTTTAGAAGAAGCGATGAATAAGGCGCAAGAGCACTATGATCCTTCTATGTTAGTAGGAATTATAGCGGATCCAAAGACAGGGAAAGTTTTAGCAATGTCTAGTAAACCTAGTTTTAATCCTAATAAAGGTGATATCGAATATTTTTTAAATGATCCAATAGCAAATGCATATGAACCAGGTTCAACAATGAAAATATTTACGTTAGCTGCCGCAATTAATGAAGGTGTATATAACGGGAAAGAATATTTCCAATCCGGAAAATATTCAGTTGGTTCATCTGATATTAAAGATCATAACGGTGGATTTGGATGGGGATCTATTACGTTTGATGAAGGTTTTGAAAGATCATCTAACGTAGCATTTTCTATTTTAGAAGATCAGCTATTGAAACCAAATAAGTTTAAGCAATATATGAATAAATTTGGATTCAATCAAAAGACCGGGATAGATTTACCTGGTGAAAGTAAAAATACTTTATTATTAGATACACAAATTCAACAAGTCACAACTTCTTTTGGACAAGGCTCTACAGTAACGCCTATTCAATTAATCCAAGCTGCTACCGCTATAGCAAATGACGGGAAAATGATGCAACCATATATCGTTGACAAAGTTGTAAATCCAATAAATAAACAAGTTATTATGGAAAATCAACCGAAAGAAATTGGAAATCCAATAAAAAAAGAGACAGCGGACAAAGTAAGAGACTTAATGGAGCGTGTTATTACGTCTTCAAAAGGTACTGGTACAATGTATAAAGTGGATGGTTATCCAATAGGAGGTAAAACAGGAACAGCGCAAATTCCGAATCCTGAAAATGGACGATATATGGAGGGGAAAGAAAACTATATTTTTTCATTTTTAGGTATGGCTCCGATTGATGACCCAGAGTTAATTGTATACTTAGCTATTAAGCAGCCAAAGTTAAAGGGAGACGAGTATGGAGCTCAGCCGCTCGCTGAAATATTTAAACCAGTTATGAAAAATAGCCTTGAATATTTAAAAGTGAAACCATATACAGAAAAACAAATGGCAGATGCAACGAAGCGTTCTGAATTAAAAGTACAAAATTATGTAAATCAATCAATGGATACAGTAGAGAATAGTATAAAAAAAGAGAAACTTCAACCGATAGTTTTAGGAGAAGGAAAAATAAAAAAACAATATCCGCAAGCTGGTGAAATAATGAGTGAAGGAGATCGTATATTTTTATTAGGTGCCAATGCAAAAATGCCTAATTTACAAGGTTGGTCCATGCGTGATATTATGTATTTCTCTAAACTATTAAAATTAGAATTAAAGACTACAGGTACGGGCTATGTAACGAGTCAAAGCATTGAAAAGGGACAACATATACAAGAAGGCGATGCATTAGAAATAAACTTAGAACCACCTTTACAACCGTTAGTAGAGGCGAATACAAATTAATTCGGATAAAGTGTAGGGTCTATATACTATAGGCTCTTTATTTTATAGGTTTAAGTAATTTCACGCACCGTAATTTTTAGAAAAAATAATAAATAAAAGAATTAAAAGAAATACGCTATTAAATTTCTGATTATTTTTTATTTACAGTTAAATATTTCTGTGATAATATGGAAAAAATCAAATGCAGTGAAGAGAAGAGTAAATAAAATGAATTTTTCACAGAGAGCTCCATTTAGCTGAAAAGGAGCAAAAATTCTTTATTGAACCAAGCCTCTGAGCAGCGCATCGGAACCTTTTATTAGGGGGTGGTGTGACGGGAGCTCCCGTTATAGAGCTATGGTATAAGCATGATTTACAATGCAGTACCTAATAAGGTTAATATGGCGACATATTAACAAACTAGGGTGGCACCGCGATGATAAATCTCGTCCCTAAGGCTAAAAGTCTTGGGGGTGGGATTTTTTTATTGTTTCAATACAATTTGAAAAGCGGGGGCCTAAAATGAAAAACTTAATTAAAGATTGGAAATATCCTTTATTATTACTGTCCGGAGTTGGTATTGCGAATTTAGGGGCATGGATTTACTTAATAGCATTGAATGTACTTGTCTATAATATGGGAGGATCAGCCTTAGCTGTTGCTACTTTATATGTAATTAAACCATTAGCCGCTTTATTTACAAACGCATGGTCAGGAAGTATGATTGATCGTTTAAATAAACGGAAGTTAATGATTCACCTCGATATATATCGTGCGGTATTTATCGCTTTTTTACCTCTACTTCCATCACTTTGGATTGTTTATGTATTCGTATTCTTTATCAGTATGGCCAGTGCAATTTATGAGCCAACTGCTATGACGTATATGACGAAATTAATTCCAGTTGAGCAAAGACAACGTTTCAACGCATTACGTAGTTTAATAGGATCTGGTGCATCTTTAATTGGTCCAGCAATAGCGGGACTATTGTTAATAGCAAGTACACCAGAGTTTGCTATACATATAAATGCTATAGCATTTCTCCTATCAGGAGTAATTACATTACTGTTACCTAATCTTGATAAAAAATCCGATATTACTACATCAAATGATAAGTTATCTTTAGCTGTACTAAAAAAAGATTGGAACATCGTTTTAAATTTCAGTAAAAAATCTTTATATATCGTTTTTGTGTACTTCTTATTTCAAGGAATGATGGTTTTAACTGCCGCAAATGATTCACTTGAATTGTCATTTGCGAAAGAAGTTTTATTGTTAACAGATAGTGAATATGGCTTTTTAGTTAGTATCGCTGGAGCCGGGTTTATTTTAGGAGCAATAACAAATACAATTTTATCCAAAAAAATAGCGCCTTCATTTTTAATTGGAATAGGATCATTATTTATTGCAATCGGTTATTTAATTTATGCTTTTTCAAATGAATTTTTAATAGCTGCTATTGGATTCTTTATTTTATCTTTCTCTATGGCGTATGCAAACACAGGATTTTATACCTTTTATCAAAATAATGTCCCTGTCCATATCATGGGACGGATTGGGAGTATATATGGGCTTGTGATTGCGGGCATCACCATTTTAATTACGATTTTGTTCGGAGTTGCAACTCAATTTATTTCTATACAACTTGTGGTTATTGTAGGCTCATTGGTAATGCTGCTTATAACTATCATATTGTGTGTATTTACTTTATTGCCCTCACATTCTAAAGTGCATTCCTCTGAGTCAATCAATTCAAAATAGTAATCTTGGTTTTGATTTACGGTATTCAATAGGAGGGTTTACCCTCCTATATATGGAAATATAAGAAGGGTGAACAATATTGATAAACGAGGGTGGTTTTTGTAATGAAAACAAAAGATCAAATAGACAGCATTGTAAAAGAAATGCATCAGCATATAGATTTCTCTGGGATAATTTTAGTAAAAGAAGAAAAAGGCTTAGTCTATGAAGAGGCGTTTGGTTACGCAAATCGCAATGAATGTATAAATAATACGCTACAAACAAGGTTCGGAATGGCCTCCGGTTGTAAAATATTCACTGCTATCGGTATCTGTCAACTTGTTGAAAGAGGTGTAATTACGTTTCAAACAAAGTTAAAAGAGTGTTTAAGGATTAAATTTCCAAACTTTAATGAAGATATTACAATACATCACCTTTTGACGCATAGTTCGGGTGTTCCAGATTATTTTGATGAAAGTATTATGGATAACTTCGAAGATCTATGGAAACAAACACCTATGTATCTTTTAAAAAGTTTAAAAGACTTCTTACCATTATTCCAAAACAGAAATATGATGTTTGCACCTGGAAGCAAGTTTCACTACAATAATGCAGGTTTTATCATACTCGGATTAATAATCGAAGAACAGACAGGACTTAAATTTACGGAGTATATAGAAAAAAACATATTTAAGCCCATTGGTATGAATGATTCTGGCTATTTTTCTTTAGATACATTACCAAGGCAGACAGCTCTCGGATATATAAAAGATAAAACTAACCAAAATTGGAGAACAAACATCTACTCTATACCAATAATAGGAGGATCTGATGGTGGAGCTTTTATTACTGCGCCAGACATGCTGAAGTTCTGGGAAGCATTGTTTAACTATGAAATCGTAAGCCGAGAATATACAAAGATACTTTTAACCCCGCATATACAAGTAAATAATAATCAGTCTTACGGCTATGGAATATGGATTGAAACAAGAGAAAACAAGATATTCAAATATCATGTAATGGGATATGATCCAGGAGTCAGTTTTCGCTCGGCCGTATATCCAGACTTAGGAATTACATTAGTTATTCCATCAAATAAAGGAGCAGGACCCGAAAAATTAATGACAGAAATAGAAGGAACTTTTTAATTATATGGATATAGAAATTAGAGCGTATAAAAAATCGGATGAAACAGGATGGCTTCGTTGTCGTGTGTTATCTTTTCTAGATACAGCATATTACGATAACGTTTTTAGAGAGAAAGAAAAATATGAAAATCCTGCTATTGAATTAGTAGCTCTATATGAAAATCAAATTGTGGGTTTAATAGATATCGAATATGAATTAGAAGAACGTGCAGTTTGTTCAAGAGGAACTGGTCTTGGCGGCATGATTTGGCATATTGCAGTTCATCCGGATTTTCGTAGAATGAAAATTGGTGATCGACTATTAAATGAAGCGGAAAAACTAGCGAAAGAACTTAACCTCAATCGATTGGAAGCATGGACTAGGGACAACCTATGGGTACATGGATGGTATGAAAAGAACGGATTTGTAAACGTAGATTCATATTTACATGTATATTCCGATCATACAGACGAGATAAAAGGTGTAATGAAAAGTAATATTGATCAGTTATATCCAATTCAAACATTTGCTCATTATACAGGTGAAAATAAAGAAGAGATAAGAAAACAATTTAAACGAGTTCACGATTGTTTTTGTTTTGAAAAGTATTTTAACTAGAAAGCATTTATTTTATAAATAAATGTTTTCTAGAATGAAATATAATTCTATACAAGTGAATTTCATAACATTATATTTATATATACAGATTTATAAAATATTACTATGAAGGGATGTGTTAACAGTTTGTATATGATCAATGGTAGTGTGTTTATCATAGTAGGAGTTATCTGTTATTTGATTGTACGAAGTATTTTTATTGGAATGAAAAGTAAAAAAGGTGTGCATTGGTGGAAAGAACTAATTAGTTTTCTATTCGTAATATATATTGGTATGGTTGTTGCAATAACTTTATTTCCTATACCAATTGGTTTTTCAACGGGCATCGAGAATATAAGACTTTCAATCAATATTATCCCCTTTGCTTCAATTATTAAAGATATTGGTAAAATAGGAATTACTTATGATGGTGATGTTCTATTTATGATTGGTCTCATCGTAAGAAATGTAGGTGGAAATATTTTATTATTAATGCCTTTAGGATTTTTAGCACCAATTATATGGGATAAATTCAAAAAAATTAAAAACACTATTTTATTAGGTTTAGCTATATCAATTAGTATTGAATTATTACAACTAATAGAGTCTTTATTTAGTAGTTGGATACGCATTACTGATATTGATGATGTAATCTGTAACGTTATAGGTTCTATTGTTGGATATTTTATTTATAAAATCACTTTAATGCTAGCTAGTAAATTTAATATTCAAGTATTAAATAAGACTAATTCTAAATGTGTAGAATCTATTGATAATTGACAGTTCATACGGGTTAATAGATATGTTTATTTTTATTAATAATGCTTACGATTATTACATTATGTACCGTAATAAATAGACGAGAGTATAACCCAAAAATATATAATGAATTAACAAAAAAATTGTAAATACATTCATCCTTTGTTTATCAATGCTGTGAACGGTAATACTAAATAACATTGAACTTTTACAACAAGGGATGATAATATGATATTCATTTACACAGATTTCGGTGGAACACATTCAACTGCACTTGCTGCAGCTTATCATTTAAATAAATTACCTACTGATCGTAAGTTAACGAAAGAAGAAATATTAAATGTAGATTACTTTAATAAATTGAAAACAGAAGATATGGGGAAAATCATTTTTCATGGAATAGACGAAAATGGTAATCCAGTTTATACAATTGGATGCGGCGCATCAAAAATCGTTGTACCTGCGATGAAGCATTTAGGAGAGATTCTGCAAAAACATTATCAAAGTCATGAGAAGATTATTTTTTCTAATACATCACCAACAGTTCCTTTACCTATGACTTTTGGGGGGCTTTTTTCTAGAAGATTCCACATCGATTTTATCGGTGTACCGTTACTCGTATGGGGAGCAAAACTTAGCTGTGATAACGTACAAAGACTGGTTAGTTATACGAAGGAAGCCGGCCGATTGACGAATGATTATGTTGTAATTTTAGATAATGAAACGTTTAAATAACGCATGATAAGAAGAAAATTGGGCAAATACTTCGATTTTCTTCTTTTTTTCGTGAAAATGACAAAAAAATTTCACATTTAATATGCATCTACTATAGCCAAAACAATAAAGTCCTGTTAGTATTACAGGGATATTCTCTTTTCGTAACATAAATATATAGAAAAGTCAGAAAAGAGGAATTGAATTAAGGGAGGAACAACATGAAGCGTGTTGCTTGGATTACTGATAGTACAACTGCGAGTTTTACAACAGAAGGAGATAACTTTGTTATCCCAATTGAAGTTATTATTGATGGTGTGTCGTACAAAGATTGTGAAGAAGGTGTGCGTGAGCGCGTCTATAATGCGTTGAACGAAGGTAAAACTGTCACTACATCACAACCTAGCATAGGGGAAATGGTAGAGTTATTTTCGAAATGCAAAGAAGAATATGAAGAGGGATTTGCAGTTGCTATTAGCGGAAAAGTAAGTGGAACTTATCAAAACATGAAGTTAGCTGCAGACATGGCAGGTTTCCCATTAACGGTATTGGATAGTGAAACAACAAGTTATCCAATGGATGAACTAATTAGAAAAGCGAAATCGTTATACAATGATGGTATGACGTTACAAGATATACACAAAACATTAGTAGATGAAAAAAGAAGACCTTTCCACGTATTCCCGAAAAGTTTAAAAGGCCTTTACGCAAGTGGACGTGTAAAGGGAGTTCAATTTTTACTTGGAAGTTTATTAAGTGTCAACTTAATATTAGAAGTAAAAGGTGGAGAGCTTTTACTTGAAAAGAAAGTTCGCAAAATCCAAAAATGTCGAGAATACATTAAAAATGAGCTTGAAAAAGAATTACCAAAAGTACTACATATGTTCCATGCTAACGATAAAGATGGAGCTGAAGAATGGATTTCGGATATTAGACAAGCATTCCCTGAAATGGACTTTAAACTATATCCATTACCAATTTCATTTGCGGTTCATGCAGGTGAAGGTACAATAGCAATTAGTTATTAAGAGGAAAACCCGTGAATGATTCGCGGGTTTTTTATTTAGTTAAATTGAAATTGGAGACATATTACGTCGCCATCAAGCAAAAAGTCTCATTTTATCGTTTTTAGGAGCAACCAATCCCTCAACTTGATTTGAAATTAAAAATATAAACCTTTGCCTACTGGCTGAACAGTTTCTAGTACAGTATCGACCATTGTTTCATTGATTAGGGTTCTTATAATCCAAGCTGAGAGATCTTGAGCAGCGAAACAACCTGCAGCAGTGGAGATACTTCCTTCGTTTACGAAACTTTGTTCAATAACATCTACATCAAATTCTTTAAGCTGTTCTACTACGGACGGATATGTAGTGGCTTTTTTACCTGTTAGCAATTTTTTAGCTCCCAGTAGTAATGAACCAGAACACATAGATCCTATTAATTGTCTTTGGGGGTCTACATGAATGCTATTAATATATTCTTGGTTTTTATATAAATCTTGTACACCCTTACCGCTTGCGAATATTACTGCGTCAGCAGTAGGAATATCAGATATGCTTCCTGTCATGGGAATACGTAAGCCAGACATGGATATATGAGTTTTTTCCGTTCCTAATAGTTGAACGTTCCAATCAGAAATACCGCCAACTAAACGTACACGATTTAATAAATCCCATGGTAGAAATACATCTATATCAGTAAAGTTATCAAAACAGACTATTGCAATTTTCATTTTCTAATCCCTCATTCCGTATGTATGTCCCCTAATATAGAATATAAACTGCTCCTTTTTATGTTCTATATTAAGTTGTAAATTCCTGTATATTCTATGCGATGGAAATTTAATTAAATAAAAGGATTATACACCTATAAAATATGTGGCATTCAAATATCCCATACATAACGTAAATAATGTTGTTTCAAAAGTTTAAAGGGTTTTTAAATGTAAAAATAGAAATCTATATAAAAAAATATACAAATGGTAGTGATGCTATGAAAATCGGTAAGTTTGGAAAATTAAATAACATAAGTATTGATACAATTAGACATTATATGGATCTCAGCCTCATAATTCCTGAAAAAAAGGGAGGGCACTATTTTTTTGATGAGTATTGTCAAATAGATTTAGAGCTTATATTACATTACAAAGAGCTAGGATTTAGTTTGAATGAAATTAAAGAACTATTTTTTTATAAAAATTTAGCGAAAGCTATGAATTACGAAAAAGCTAATTTTTACCAATCTTTATTTAAACTGAAATATGACAAGTTGGAACAGGAAATAGAACTTTTGGAGAAGAAACGGGATCAATTAAAGAAAGTGTTAAATGATTTAATATCAACAAGCGAAACTTCTAATTCAATTATAGGGATAGATTTAAGTGTACTACATTTACTTACATGTTCTAAATGTAGTAAAAAACTAATTCTTCAAGAGGGAATTATTAATAACAATCAAATTACCGAGGGGAAGCTAATTTGTAATTGTGGTGAAGAATATATTATTACTTCAGGAATTATAACTGCTGGTAAATCATTTAAAGTAAATGAGCAAACGTCACTTGAAGATACTATTTCGGATTATATTCATGAAACTGATAATGCGTATTTGGAAAATATGCATAGAGAAGGGGAATGGGCGAAAAAAAAACTAATACATTTAGATTTAAATAACAAATTAATACTGGATATAGGATCGGGACTTGGATTCTTTTTGAGAAACATTTATGAAGAACTACCCGAAGATTGCCTATATATTGCAGTAGATCGAGATTTAAATAAACTTTTATTTTTAAAAGATGTATTAGCAAGAAGAAATCCAAAAAGAAACATTCTCTTTATCTGTGCTGATTTCTTGAATATCCCTATTCAGAATCAGTCAGTTGATATTGTAATTGATCATTCTGGTACGAGCAATTATAGTTTTGAGCATGAGAATTTTTTACTTCACGAATTAAATCCGCTATTTAAAACGGATTGCTATTTATTAAGTTTATTTATTTTATTTAAAAATTTCAGCTCAAATAGCCAAATTACAAATAAATTCCGAACAAATTTTACACTTTCAAAAGTAACGAAAGAAATCCAAAATCTACAGTTTCAATTCATTGATGAAAGTACTTCAAACTATTTGAAACGGGGAGGTAAGTACGAGGGTTTCTTTGTACAAGGAGAAGAAATTTATACATATTCATTTTTCGGAAAAAGATGGGGTTAACCCCATCTTTTATTTATTTTCCCTTAAAACTTTTCAAATAGTACATATTGCTATTGGGTTAACCCAAGAACTTACACTTAATGTAATACAAAGAAAAGTGGGGGAATTGTTATGAGAAGTTTACGATTACATATAGAAAATAAAAAAAGAAACCAAGAACTAAGAAATATTTGTTTATATTCAATTGCAAAAACAGTATCAATATTCGGTAGCTCTATGTATAGTTTCGCGCTAGGATTATATGTTTTACAAATAACTGGCTCTGCGTTAAATTTCGCGATTACGCTCATATTAGGAACGATTCCAATGATTGTTATGAATCCATTTGCAGGTGTAATTGCTGATAAAGTTAATAAAAAGAAACTCGTCGTTTGTATGGATTTACTAAGTGGGTGCTTATTAATAACTGTTTATATATTAAGCAGCTATTATGGATTAAATTTATTCATTATTTATACTACAACCTTTCTTATGACGGTATTTACAACCTTTTTTGGAATAGGGTTAGAAGCTGCAAAACCAAATATCGTCTCTAAAGAGAGGCTTATGAGTATTAATTCTATAAGTAAAATTATCGATTCTGTATCTTTAATTCTTGGCCCTATGTTAGGTGGCATCGTTTTTTCAGTATTTGATATTAAAACTTTTATAATTATAAACGGTATTTCATTCATTCTTTCAGGGATAGCATTACTATTTATTCACTTTAAACTGTTCGAGTGTAATATAAATGAGGAAAGTTCAAAAAGAAGAGTTAATTTTATTAAAGATATAATAGAGGGGTTTTCTTACTTACTTGAAAAGGAAAGCTTAAAGAATACGTTTCATATTTTAATTTCGTTTAATTTCTTCTTAGGCTTTGCTGTAACTGTTCCATTGCCATACATTATTAACACAGTACTCAATCTGACTTCTAAGGAATTTGGTATCATTCAAGGGACTTTTCCAGTAGGGATGATAATTGGTGCAATTGTAGTAAAAAAGATAACTGATCGTTTTTCTTACTCTTATCTTTTGAAAAAGCTAAGTTCTATGTTGTCAGTTATTATGATTTTTTCGGGGATTCCAGTTTTATTCAAAAACTTTGAAGTGAATGATTTTGTATTCGTTATTACGTATTGTGTTGTTATGATCTTTTTAGGGATTATTATAGCGCTAATTGATATTCCTTTAATTTATTTCATGCAAAAAGAGATTCCTGATGAATATAGGGGCAGAGTGCTTAGTATTGGATTAAGCTTAGGTAAAATGATGCAGCCAATAGCACTCGCAATATCAGGTCTATTATTAAATTATATTCCAGCCTACATCATTCCAATTGTAGGTGGAATCTTATATTTAATAGTAATTAAAGCTTCATCAAATCGTTTCACGTTAGAAGTTCATTCGAAAGATTATAGTGCTTCATAGAATCTTAGGTTATTTATAGAATGTATATTGCTATATCTTTCAAGGTAAGAAAAGCAAATATTATAAAACGAAAAAATGAATTGAATTCCTATGGACAATGTTGAAGAAAGTACATATTCATTTTAGGGGGATAAATACAAAAAGAAAATTTAGCTTTATGGATTGACCTTCCCCTTACAGGAAGCAGTATATTTAAAATAATTAATAACAGGAGGTGAGTGGTATGCTTTCAATTGGGGAGTTCTCAAAAATATCGCATCTTACAATGAAGACGCTGCGCTACTATGATGAAATTGGGCTTTTAAAACCTGATTTCATAGACGCTAAGAATGGCTATCGCTACTATAATATTTCCCAATTAGAAATTGCTTTATTGATTACACGATTAAAAACTTATTTATTTTCGCTGGAAGAAATTAAGGATATTTTAGCAAATTGGGAGAATACAGAGTTGCTTAACTCTAAAATGAAAACCAAACAAGAAAGTCTAACACAACAGATTACATTTTATTCTTCTTTATTAAAAAAATTAAAGTTTGATATTCAACAATTAGATGAAGAGGAAAGTATCATGGATTACTTAAATTATATTGAGATTAATCTTGTAAATCACTTAACCTTTCATATAGTATCTCAGCGAAAGCGAATAAATATCGCTGATTTCCTAATGCACTTTAATGGGTTGTTCAGTAAAATTTCATTTGAAAATTTATCGCCTATTGCAAAACCACTTGCTATATTCCATAGTTCAGAATATACACCTGAAAATTATGATGTAGAAATTGCGATTCCTCTTACCAAGGCCACAAATAAAACAAAATTGTTTCATCCCGGCCTTTGCGCAATGGCTACACTTATTGGCTCTTACGAAGAATTACCTTCTGTTCACACAAAATTACATGTATGGATTAAAGAAAAGAACTATAAATTGAATGGCGATCCGTTTGAAGTTTATAAAACGAATCCTTATAGCACACTGGAGGAGAATAATATTATAGAAGTATATTTTCCTATAAAATGATTAAAGGAAGGTGCGTATCACAATGTATGGTATAAACCAGCCAACAATAAAGGAAAAAAACTTGATTTTAGTTGCTGAGATTATCTATTTAATCATTGCATATTACTTACTTTTCATTACTTATTTCAAGCCAGGTATTTCAATAGGACTTTTTATAGCTTTAATTATTACCGCTTTCCGATTAACAGCTATGATGTTTATATGGTTGCCTAGAGGGATTACATGGCAAGAAGCCATTATGAACAGTATTGCTTTTGGAATATATTATTTAGGTTTTCCAATCTTAATGATTACTAGTAATCAGGATCCAAACTTAACATTTCTTATTATAGGCTGGATATTGTTTTTAGGGGGAAGTATATTAAACACAGTTTCAGAGTTACTTAGAAAACCTTTTAAAGACAATCCTGTAAATCAAGGTAAGCTATATACAGGTGGTTTATTTAAATATGCGATTCATATTAATTATTTTGGGGATTGCATTTGGGTGCTTGGTTTAGCATTAATCTCGAGCAATATTTTTAGTTTATTTATCCCGCTAGGCCTATTCTTAGTATTTGTTTTTGACTATATTCCAAAATCTGATAATTACTTACAAAACAAGTATGGGGAACAATTTGCAGTGTATAAACAGAAAACAAAAAAACTAATACCGTTTATTTGGTAAATCAACTTCATAAATTATAAAAAGCGCAGGATTCACATCCTGCGCTTTTTTATCGTAATTCAGCTGTTTTTCTAATAACGATCTTATCTATATCATCTTCTTCATCACCAATAAATAACCCGCGTTCTTTTAAATACGCCTCAAAATATAAGTCTGCTTCTGCACGTTCATCATACGGTTTTACAGATAGAACGAAACCTAATTTGTTTTGTTCCTCTAAATGAGAAGTGGAAATGTAGGCCGGTACATTGTGGCGTAAAAAGAGTTCTTTAACCGGAATAATCATATCTTTCATTAATTTCGTTAACATACCCATTTCAAACTCGAAATTAAAGCGATCTATGCTACATAAATCAGCGAATACTACACCGATAAAACCTGTATTAAATACTTCTTGATATTCTACATCTTCGTCATTACCGTAAAAATTCTTTTCGATTAAATAATTTATAAAGTAAGCAACACCGTCACTTTGTTCAAATGGTTTCGTTGAAAGAACAAAGCCGATTTTCTTTTGTTTATGTAAATACACACATGACATGTATGCTGAAATGTTATGTTCTTTAAATAGAGAACTTGTTGCCCCAGAGAGGCCATCAAGTACGTGATGAACAATTTGAAGTTTTTTACGAGCGAAATAATAGGATTTCTTTTGTAACTCCAATGTATCAATAAAGACAGAGCCGATAAAGCCTGTATTTGAAATGATAGGTGTTTGCTTTTTTCTTCCTCTGCGCTTTGCTTGAGCCATTGTAAAAATCATCCCTTCATGTACAATTAAAATTAAAAGAACGTTTGTTCGTATATTTATATTTTACTATTAAAACGCTCTAAAGTAAAGGGTTTTTGACGAAAAAAGCAACAAAAAAGACACCTGTAAAAGGTGCCTTAAACGCTGTAGGGAAGAGGGTTCATTCCTACAATTTATATTATGATACAGAAACAATCTCTTCTGTATCCTCTACATCTAAATGACAGTCCATAGTACGAACATCTTGATCTTCATGACTTCCGAAATAAATAGTAATTTTCATATGTATCGCTCCTTTATTCTAGGAATACCTAAAATAATTACTAGTAATGTTAATATTTATTATATACCACTTTTTTCATTCCGACAACGTTATATCATTTTTAATTCTTTTAGGGGAAAAAGAGTGATGTATAGAGCTATTTTTATAGAAATAGGCACATTTCATATATGTTATATTTAATACTGAATGATTCGAATACGAATTTTTATGAAAGGAGAAAAACGAATGAATTATAAACAGTTATTAATAGATAACTTCACATATAAAACGTCATATATTGCGCGACAGGTACATGGAATGAATGTAAAAGAAACGAAGGATTATATTGCTGTCGACTGTGGTTTACCTGCAGATACATTTAATATCATTACTTTACTAAACAATGATGTAACGGAAGGTATTGAGAAATTATATAAAGTGGTAATCAACTATAATCAAAAGAAATTTCCAATGAGTGTTTGGTTTTGGAATGATAGGCATGAGCAGATTATAAAAAGCGAATTAATAAAAAATGGCTTAAAAGAAGCAGAACAAAATATCGCGATGGTAGCAGACTTAAAAACAATTCATCCAACAATAAACATGCCAGAAGGTTTTACGATACAAAGAGCATCTTCGTCAGGACAAATTAAAAATTTTGGGGAAACGTTAGCTAATCTATTTGGTACATCAGAGGAAGGTATACATGTGCAAACATACTACAATGAAACTGCTTCTTTCGATTTATGGAATAGTGAGAATATGAAACTATATTTAGGGCTTTTTAAAGATGAAGTCGTATCGGTTGGTTCATTAGTATGTACAAAAGATAGTATTGGTATTTATGATATAGCAACTAAAGAAGAAATGAGAGGGCAAGGATTTGGCTCTACTATGTTTAATTACTTGCTGCAAGAAGCAAAAGAATTGAAAGTTGCTCAATGCGTATTACAAGCTTCACCTGATGGAATTAATATTTATAAAAAGGCTGGCTTTCAATCTGTTGGACAAATGACAGTATTTGAAAATCGACATTTAATTGAATAAATTATCCGAATCAAATTGCTTTCATTTAGGAGTTAATACATCTTTATGAAAAGAATATATATCGTTACAATCATTTGCACCTTTATTGTAATAGGTACTTTTGTTTTTCATAAAGTAAATGAACTTAAGTTCACGAAAGCTATTAACCAATCAAATCATATAAAAAATATTGCACATATACAAAGATAGTTTGTGGTCCAAATGGTAACATCATTGAATACATAGAGCCGATATTGAAATGAAATTCGAAAAAGAATCCAATATTTTTATTGGATTCTTTTTATTTAGCTCTAAGTAATTAACTTAAAGCAATATGAATTTGAATTTGTTAATAAAATATTACATTGGGTATGATTTTTTATATTAATCATCAGAAAGTAATGAAATTGTAATGAATTTTAACTACGCTTTTTATATTTTTTTGATACACTGGCTACGAGAGGAATACCGATTAATGTAGGTAAAAACCAAAACCATATAGGTGGCAGGAAATTTATTAAGGGAATATGAATACCAACGTTTACTAAAAGTGCAGTTACCGCACCTATATAAGAACCTAACATACCTCTAATATGGTGATGCAGCCAATTTTTCCAACGTTTTTTTCGTGCCAGGTAGCCATAAATCGCAAATGAATAAGAGAAAATTGCTACATAAAATAAATATGCGATTTTATCCCAGTTTATAATGGATAATATAATTGCAGTAACGGTGATAACAACATAGGATGCATGATATATTTCACCCCATTCCGTATGTTTTCCTTTCTTCTTTTGAGCAACCATCGCTATAATACCGGTTATTAAACATATTGTTCCAAATAATATGTGGATGGTTAAAAGAACGTTGAAAATGCTCATAATAATTCCTCCTTTTTTATTTTTATAGTATTGCAGTATAGGAGAAAAGTTGAAACGCATTGTTTATTTGCCTTAATATATTGAAATAAAGGTACTCCTAGAACAAATATAAACGGACAAATTTTTCTTGAACTTAGAGTGACACGTATTACGCGAAAAGAAGGAGAGACTTCCATGTTTACATCTATTACATATTTACAATCTGGGAATGAGAAGCAACAAAAAGTGTATGATGTTTTGAATAAACTAAACATTATGGAGGATTTAACTTTGTATAGTCCGGTTCTTTGTGGGACAATTCCTATTAGAATTGATACTCTTCGATCTGACTTAGATATAGTAATGGAAGTACATAACTTTGATGTTTTTGAACAGGAAATGAGATCTTTATACGGTTCTTATAAAGGGTTCAAAATAAAAAAGAAAAAAATTAAAACTACAGAATCGATAAAAGTAAACTTTGAATTTGAAGGTTTTGAATTTGAATTATTTGCTCAGCCTAAGCCAGTACGTAACCAAAATGCATATAGACATATGATAGTAGAGCACATGTTATTAATGCAGCATCCCCATATAAGGGAAGAAATTCTTCGCTTAAAAGAGAACGGTTTAAAAACAGAACCTGCTTTTGCTCAAGTATTAAACATTGACGGAGATCCTTATGATGAACTTATTATGTTGGGGCAGGAAATGAGATTGTGGTGAATACGATACACAAAAACTCCTCTATGAATAAAAGAGGAGTTTTTGTTATGTCATTAACTTACGGATTAATTCGCCTAACAATTTAATCCCGTTAGTCATTTGCTCTGGAGAAGCATATCCATATGATAAACGAATGTACTGATCCGATTCTTCTTCGTATATACGTCCTGGGTTTAAAAGAATTCCTTTTGACAGTGCCTCTGAAAATAATTTCTTCATCGGAATGCTAGGTACAATCTTTAGCCAAATAAAAAATCCACCAGTAGGAATATCCCACGATGCAACATTTGCGCAATACTTATGTAAAGCTTGTATCATAATTTGTCTTCGTTCTTTTAATTGAATTCTTACGTTTGCAACATGTTCTTCATAAAAACCTTTATGTATCCATTCAGCAGCAACTCTTTGGGATAATGAACTCGATCCATAGTCTGTTTGCATTTTTATATCTGACAATCTATCAATTACAGGTTCTGGTCCAATAATCCATCCAATTCTAAGACCAGGAGTAAGTGTTTTAGAGAGGCTACCAACATATAATACATGTCCATGTTTATCTATCGACTTTAAAGGAGCTGGAGGTGGTTCATCAATCCATAATTCGCGGTAAATATCATCTTCAATAATAGGTAACTGTTCCTTTTCACATATTTTCAATATTTCTTTTCTTCGCTCTTGAGACATTAATATCCCTGTTGGATTTTGAAAACATGGGATAGAATATAAAATATTTTTCTTTTGACTATATTTGATTCGTTTTAATAACTCGTTAGGTAAGATACCGTGATGATCCATACATATACCAGCTAGATTTATATTTGCTGATTGAAACACATGAAGTGAATATAAGTAAGAAGGCTGCTCAAGTAAAACGGTTGATTCTCTATGCAATAGACCAATTGATATTAATTGCAATGCTTGTAACGCACCAGAAACGATTAATATAGAGCTAGGCGATGCATGTATTCCAAATGATTTTACGTATTTACTTATTGCTTCACGTAACGGTAAAAAACCTTTTTGTTCTTCGTATCCAAAATACTCTAATTCCTCACATACGCTTTTCATAATCGACTGCATGGTTTCTAGTGGAAAAAGTTGAGGTGCAAGTTCACCTTTACTAAGATGGATAAGTTTTTTATTTGTTTCTGCTTCATTGATTTCTCGTACCATTAACTTGCTAGGTTTATGAATACCAGCCTTTACATATTCACTCCAATCAGGCGGGGGATTCGTCGCTAATAATGACCATGTATTATTTGTTACAATTGTTCCTGCTCCAATTTTCCCTTGAATCAATCCATCTGCCATAAGTTCATCTAGTGCAGTTATTACAGTACTTCGATTTACATGAAATAATTTTGCTAACTGCCGTTGACTAGGGATCTTACTTCCAATAGGCCATTCTCCGTTTTCGATTTTTTCTTTCATATAATCTACTATCTGCCGATATTTAGGCAGTTTTTTATTAGTTGTCATAAAAAAACTCCCTCGTTCACTTTAAAAATGCCAAGTGGTTGGTTTTTACGATAAATAACTGGTTGAAGACATTGTATCAACTATTAAATATGATGAAAAGAAATAATTGGTAATTTGAAAGTGGTTGGTTTATTAGGGAGGGAAAGATAACATGCATAATAAAAAAAGGGATTTACGCATCATATGTGCTCACGCTTTTACGATTTTAATATGGGGGACCGCTTTTCCGGCAATTCGTATGGGACTCGAATCTTATACACCAGAGCATCTTACTTTACTACGTTTATTAATTGCTTCATTTATACTACTTTTGTTTTCTTTTATATATAAGTTGCGGCTACCAGATTTAAAGGATATCCCAGCAATTTTTATATTTGGTTCTTTAGGGTTTACTATTTATCACATTGCATTAAACTACGGTGAAAAAACAGTAAATGCTGGATCTGCAAGTTTAATTGTTTCGGTCACACCTATAGTAACGGCAATTTTTGCTTCTGTTTTTTTGAACGAAAAAATGAAATTAAATGGTTGGATTGGTGGTGTAATTAGTTTTATAGGAATAGCTTTCATATCATTTAGTCAAGGAGATACTATTCAATTGAATAGTGGAGGATTATTTATATTATTAGCAGCGATTGCAGAAAGCCTATTTTTCGTTTTTCAAACTTCTTACTTGAAAAAATACGGCTTCTTGCCATTTACCATATATACAATTTTATCTAGTACTGTATGTATGCTTATTTTCTTACCGGGAATGTATACAGAAATATTAGCAGCTCCTCTTGAAGTGAATATGAGTGTTATATATTTAGGTTTATTTCCAACAATACTCCCTTATATCACATTGGCTTATATCATAACTCATTCTGGTGCTGCTGAAGCAACAAGTTCTCTATATTTAACTCCAGTAACTGCATGTTTTATTGCTTGGATATGGTTAGGTGAAGTGCCGACTTTTGTTTCGATAATCGGAGGAGGAATTACTATACTCGGGGTTTTAATTGCACATGTATCATTAAAAAAAGAAATGCAAAGTGCAGAGTACAGCAATACAGCAAGGTAGTTTGGTTAGAATTTGCGAGAGATGTAATTGAACTATTAATTAGATTTCTTATTAGAGGAAGGATTAGCATAATGTTAATCCTTTTTATTTATACAATTCTTACTAGTAACATCCTTATAAATTTGTATAGTTTAATTATTTTTTTACATATACATAATTATCATCTGCTATTTTCTATATGAAAGGAGACATCCTTTGGAAAAAGTATTATTTTTCGGAGACCCAGGTATTGATGACTCGTTTGCCATTATGTTTGGTTTACTGCATCCTGAAATTGAAATTGTCGGTATTGTAACTGGATATGGAAATGTGGAACATATACATGCTGCACATAATGCAGCGTATATTTTACAGTTAGCAAATAGACAAGACATTCCTGTTATTAGCGGTGCAACAAAACCACTTACAGAAGAAATTACAACATATTATCCTGAAATTCATGGACCAGAAGGATTAGGTTCTATTCATGTGCCAGAAAGTGTATCGTCTATCCCAATATACAATTTTGGTAGTATTGCTTCGATTCTTGTAAAGTACGGAAAGGATCTAACAATTGTCGATGTAGGAAGATCTACCTCATTAGCAATTGCTTTTAATTTATGGAATGATTTAATGCTAAATGTAAAAGGAATATATTTCATGGGCGGTGTCTTTTTAGAAGTAGGAAACGTTACGCCATTAGCAGAGGCAAATGTGTATGGAGATCCTATTGCAAGTAAAATTGTTTTTCAGCAAGCGAATAATTTATTTATATTTCCTTTAAATGTAACAAACAAAGCTGTGTTAACACCAAATGTGTTTGACTATATTCAAGCTAATTCAAAGAATCCATTCCATACGATAATGAAACCAATGTATGATTACTATTTTTCTGCATACCAAAAACTTAATCCATCTATCGAAGGACCATTACTTCATGATGTGGTTGCTATAAGTGGATTAGTAAATCCAGGTTTTTTTGAATTTGTAAATCGTACCGTGAATGTAGATACATACGGAGATACGAAAGGACAAACATTTGCTGATTTTCGACCTAGTTCTATATCAGAAGGAGCCTGTGTTGCTTTAGAAATAGATGAAGAAAAATTTATTCAAGACTTTATTAAAACTATGCTATAAATCGCTGTCGAAACAGGGATTTATTTCATTACGTTGAATATATAAATACATTCTCTTAATAAAGGAGCTTAAAATAGTGAATGTCCAGTTAAAGGTTGTTACGAGAGAGAATTGGGAAGATGCTTTAAAGCTACAAGTTAAAGAAAATCAGACGAAATTTGTTCCAGCTGTAGCAGTTTCACTTGCTAAAGTATATATAAAGCCAGATGGTGACAATGTCGAGTACATACCATTTGCGATATACGACGGCAATCTAATGGTTGGTTTTATTATGCATGCTGTTGTAAGAGAAACAACTGATATGTATTGGATCAATGGATTTATTGTTGATCAAAAGCAGCAAGGGAATGGTTATGGAAAAGCGGCGTTACAAGAAAGTATTTACTTAATAAAAAATACATGTAAGGCGTGTAAAGAAATAAGATTAACCGTACATAAAGAGAATCTCTCTGCAAAGAAATTATATGAACATTACGGTTTTCAATCATTGGGACTTGATTATGATGGTGAGCAAGTATATCGTTTATTCGTTTAAAATAAATGACTGGGAGGAATAGCAATTGAAAAATAAATTTCATCATATTGTACGAGCTGTTATGTTAAAGGATAATAAATTATTATTGGCTGAATATATTGGCCATCATTATTTTTTACCAGGTGGTCATGTTGAAGTTGGCGAATCAGCTGAGAATGCATTAATAAGAGAACTAAGAGAAGAACTCGGAGTAAATTGTAGTATAAAACAATTTTTAGGCGTCATAGAAAACCAATGGCAAGACCGTGAAGTTCTTCATCATGAAATCAATCATATTTTTGAAGTAGATTCGCAAGAGTTACATATTGATTTCACACCAAAATCTAAAGAATCTCATTTAGCGTTTCATTGGATAGATTATACTCAAGAAGCTTTACATACGTATAAAATTATGCCAGCGCCTTCAGTTAAAGAGTTACTAGAAAGAAAATTAAGCGATGAACTACTAAACTGTTGGATTAGTAATTTTTAAGCACCTCTATTAATAGTAAATACGTCCACCAAAAGCAGATTAAGAAAATAGGCTAAAAAACAAGGTACATCACCTAGTGTAATTTCATATTTTGTTGATGTACGCATTTAGTCTATAGTCTTATTTCTACTTTGTTTGCAAAAATATATAAAATTTAACATTTGGACGGAATTTATTTTTATAAATGGAGGGTTTCGTAATGAATCAGTTTCAACAAGACTTACAATCATTAAACCTTAATGATTATCAATCTGGTAATGTTGTGTATTGGGATCAACTGCAACAAAATCAATATCCATACTATTACATTCAAGACGATGCACGTCGTTGTGGCGGATGCGGAGGTTGTGGTGGTCGCTGTGGTGGATGTGGCGGCGGAAGATGCGGAGGTTGCGGTGGACGTTGTGTAGGTTGCGCTGGATGTTTCGGTTGTTTTAACTGCTGGAACTGGTGGATCATTTAATTATAGTAAGAAAACTATTTTACTTGAAAGAAAGGTGTGAAAATTATTTTGCACTTTTCTTTCAACTGTAATTGTTATACGTGTTAAGGGGGATTTATTTGTATACATACGATAGGTTAATTTCTTTGGTAGAAAATATAAAAGAAAAAAATCATAGTTCTGCAACTGCACTTTGTATTATAAAAGATAACAAAATTGTACTAGAACATTATAGTGGATATCACTCAAATACATCGACTAATAAAAAAGTGAACGCATCTTCACAGTTCAATGTTGCTTCTGCTAGAAAAAGTTATTTAGGTTTAATGGTAGCATTTGCACTTTACGAGGGGAAAATAACCTCTATTGATGATGAAGCGATAAAGTATTTTAAAGATTTTGATCCTGAATTACTTGGTAAAACAACGATAAGACATTTAGTAACTCATTCGCATGGTTTAGGAGAAACGAATGACGGGACGATTTTTCGTGAATTTGAACCTGGACAATCATGGGCGTATAGAGATGTTAATGTAAGAATGATAACGCGTCTTATTTATCAGCTATATAGTAAAAGTTTTCCTGAATTATTAAAAGAGCGTGTGTTTACACCTGCTAATTTTCAAGAAACAGGTTGGAGAATTAAGCAAGATGAAAATTTAGTTGAAGTTGTTAATGACCCAAATAAAGACGCAATCAGTGAAATTGGTACAGTAGATGATGGTACTGAAAAAAATCTATTTGTCTCAGCTAGAGAATTTGCGCAGTGGGGCAATCTCCATTTAAATCAAGGTGTGATAAACGGAAAACAAATTGTTCCAAAAGAAGTTATAAAAATTGCTACGAGTTTGCAGAGCCCAACATATGTAAACAAAGAGCTACCACAAAACGGATTGTTTTGGTTTGTCCAAAATGAACCTGCGCTTTTGAGTGAACTTGGTGAACGAGTTCCAAAAGGATCGTATCAAATATTAGGAATTACAGGACCAACTATATTAGTAATACCTGAATATAATGCAGTTGTTGCGAAAATGTACAATAAAAGATATAACTACGGCGGTGATAATTATTTATATTATTTACGTGAATTTAGCAATTTAGTCGCTGATACATTTCGTAACAGTAATAGGGCATAATGACTCCTATAATGAAAAGGAGTGAGAAAATTGAAAGATAAAATGAATAAAAACAAAAAGCAAAACATTGAAGATGTAAATACAGAACAAAATGCAATTTATAGCGATCCAAAAGACGCAGCTAATATGCAAACGGTACCGCAGCCAAAGGATTTTGATGAAATTGAATACTAATTTTTCGTTCATCCGACTATATGATGAATGAAAAATACATCTTAAGTCCCATCACATGAAAGAAATCTTTTGGTATGCTATATACATAAGCATTTGAAAATGTCTTATCTTAACAAAGCTTTCTTTAAGTAAATCTAATATAACCTGCAAAAAGACACTTCATTATGGAGTGTCTTTTTGTGTATATGAACTGAATTACCATTTTCCGTACAGTATTTTGCAATTTATGATGGATATACTAACTGTGAAAATTCATGTCATGATAAAAGAAGGGGACAGTTAGTATGAAACAAACTTCTATAAATCCGTTACTAATTGTTCTAGGTACAATCATTGTTCAAATTGGCCTTGGGACAATTTATACATGGAGTTTATTTAATCAACCCCTTGTCAGTAAGTTTGGATGGAATCTCAATGCCGTTGCGATAACTTTCTCCATAACAAGCTTTTCTTTATCATTTTCAACCTTATTTGCAGGGAAATTGCAGCAAAAGTTAGGACTTCGTAAACTCATCGCTACGGCAGGGATCGTTCTGGGACTTGGGTTAATACTTAGCTCACAAGTTTCTTCCTTACCATTACTATATTTATTAGCTGGTGTCGTTGTTGGTTATGCAGATGGAACTGCTTATATTACATCACTATCTAATTTAATTAAATGGTTTCCAAATCGGAAAGGACTTATTTCTGGCATATCTGTTTCTGCATATGGAATGGGTAGCTTAATCTTTAGATATATAAACGGAAGTCTTATCGATAGTCTTGGTGTATCGCAAGCATTTTTATATTGGGGTATCATCGTCTTGCTTTTAGTTTTAACCGGATCGTTCTTCTTACGTGAAGCAATCGTAAGTAACACTGTAACTGAATCATTACACAATGACTATACACCTCGTGAAATGATGCGAACGAAACAAGTATATCTCTTGTTTTTTATGTTATTTACCTCGTGTATGGGTGGTCTATATTTAATCGGTATGGTAAAAGATATTGGAGTACAGCTCGTTGGACTTAGCGCAGCAACCGCTGCTAACGCCGTCGCAATGATTGCAATTTTTAATACAGTAGGTAGAATTGTTCTTGGAACGTTATCAGATAAAATTGGTCGAATGAAAATTGTTTCTGCAACGTTTATAATAATTGGATTATCAGTCTTTACTTTAAGTTTCATTCCTCTAAATTATGGAATTTATTTCGCTTGTGTAGCAAGTGTTGCTTTTTGCTTTGGTGGTAATATCACAATCTTCCCAGCCATTGTTGGAGATTTCTTCGGATTAAAAAACCATAGTACAAATTACGGGATTGTATATCAAGGTTTCGGATTTGGCGCACTTGCAGGAGCGTTCATTGGAGCATTACTTGGTGGGTTTCAACCGACCTTTATTATAATCGGTGTTTTAAGTGTTATTTCCTTCATTATTTCGATTTTAATTCGCCCACCAAAAGCAGAAAAGAAAAAAGAAACACAACATTTATATCGGAAAGTAGCTTAATTCTGGGAAAGAGTCCTAATAAAGGGCTCTTTTTATATTACAAAATATTTAATTTTCCTTTTTACTAATTGTGCAGGGAGAAAAGAGTGACATAATTCAAAGTGAAATGATTTAGAAAGGAATAAAGTAGTTTTTTTCTTAACGAACCAAGTAGCAGATTAGTTAAATAATCATATTGTTTTATAAAGGAACCAAAATGTTCTTAAAAACTACAGTTAACCAATTTTGTTATTAGAAATGCAATTCATTTATAGACCATTATTTTCTTATAAATTTATAATGAAAGTAGTTGGAT
>NZ_BPLI01000028.1:0-46776 GCF_019656175.1 Bacillus sp. BML-BC051 | reverse complement strand
CTCGAGAACGTCTCGCACCGCATAATCGTTCCCTCCAAGTTCTTTTTTACATTAAAAAAAGGAAGATCCAAGTAAATACATCACTTAGTTCTTCCTTTTACCCTCTATAAACTACCTCGACCTTATTAAAATGGTAGTTCTTCATCTGTAATCTCCGGTAACTCATCCATACCAGCAAATATATCATCCGGCTCTTGGGATGGCTTTCTTGTTTCCTGCTCTTTTGGATTATCTAATTCTGTCCAAGTGTTATCTTTTTTCATTTACATTTCCCTCTATCTCTCTTATTTTTCAGGTTCGTATACAACTTCTTCGTAATCAAAAAAATAATCTTTCAATTTACGTAGGATTGAACGAATCTTCGGTTCAGCTACGATCTTTGTACCATGGTAAAAACTTTGTTGCCCGACAAAGCGCCATAAGATTACATAGCCTTCTTTTGCTTCTTGTATGCCTTCAATATATAAAGCGATTTCTTGAATAGCAACCTTTTCATTAAGAGTATCTGGTTTAAAGTATTGAAATTTCCCATCTGGTAATATAATTTCAGCTTCAAAACATCCTCTCATTTGATTCACTCTTGCTCTTGATTCAGATGACATTGCTGGTGCAGCATATGATTTCTGATTTTTTTCCATTCGTGCTTTATGTTCCTCTACTGTTGGTACTGGTTGTAAGTGACTACAATCTTTTTTCATTTTATTATCTCCTCTACTGTTTAATTTGTTATTTTATGAATCATAAATAACCCCGCCTGCAAACTTGAAAACAACACAAAAAGGGCTTCTTCAAGTCGATTAAAAATGTGCATAGCAAAATAAGCTATATATACACTAATCGGCTCAAAGAAGCCCTTTCATAAATGAAACAAGACGCAACTTGCTTCTACAACTCAACCACAACACAAAAAAAAGGTGTGGGAATAAACGGAATCAAATAAACTAACAATATACCTATATATTACACAATTAGGATTATAGTAGCAAGGTGTTTTACAAGTTTTAATAACTTAAGTAAGTTATTAGTAATTTAAAGAAATAATAATTTATATTCAAAGTTAAAAATAACTTACTCATCAAATCTCTCCTTTTGTATAATTTGATTACCATCTAGCATAATGCTAATCTATGAAATAAGCAGTCTTTCACGGATAAACTTAGAAAAATCCGCTCTAAAAATTAAAACAGATTCTTCTAAGTTATAGACTTTTGCTTAGATTATTCTGAAATGAACTCTAAAAATCTTTTTCCAACCTCTGTAGTACCTGATTGCCACAATCCTGTTTCACTCATTGTATTATGAAGTGTGTCATAGGCAATTAAATCTCTATTTTTCAAATCTCTGACGATTTGGTCATAAAAGTCACGTCTGTCTCCTAATTCGGGGAATGCTGAAACTAAAATTGTAGATTTTCCTCCCGAGAAAAGGCTAGGTCTTGTTTCAGCTGTAAAATAAGATTCTGGAGAATTTAGGAATGATAATATTTTCAAATGCCATTCATTAAATTGGTCTATATAATTTAAAAACATTAACTTTTCATTTTCTTCTATCCCCAATTTAGGCGTATTGGAAATTGAATTCATTAATGCTACTCTTTTATCCTTTTGATGTGTTTTTAAAGCTATTGAATATGCTTGCATAGCAACTGTTAAGAACTCTTGATTATCAGCTAGTTCACTTATATTAAAACCTTTTTGCTCAAGAGCATGTAACCTACGATCCATTTCTTCCAAAATTTCAGTTCTTCTCTTACTTGCAGGATCTGCAAATGCAACTCCAAATAGTTCTGAAAGCATCGGTCCTGCTACCGGTACAGTACCTGCAGCCCCCTTAGCCATTGCATAAATAGTCTCTTTTGTTTTTTCATTCATTTTAATTACTCCCTACTTTAAATTTCCCCTTCTAGAGGTAAACCTTGCGTTATTGCAGATGATATATCATCATATTTTGAATTATATTTTATATTGGAATTTATATCCACTCGTATATACCTTCATAAAAAAGAATCTGATATCTTAATAGATACCAGATTCCTTTTTATACTAAGGGCTATATATTCTGTCTTAAATTATTAATATCTTTTCAATAATTGTTATATAGAAGTCTTTCTTTTCTTTTTATGACCTGGAATAATCAACTCTCTAATTCGCTCATTTATTTCATCTTGTAATATATTAAAGATTTTAATAAGTTCTGTACGCTCATTCTCCATCACTATATGTTTAGGGTTATTGTTAATAACTCGCATTATTTGTTTTTCTATATTGTCGATATCAAATTGTGGGAGTTCATTATTAGGATCTAACCCTATATTCATATATTTTTCAAAAGCTTTTTCAATAGGCAGTAAACACTCTGAGCGTTTAACAGGTATTTCACCAGCCTCTGGATCATATTCAATATGTTCAACCAAAATCTCACAATAAATTTCAGGTTTTACATGAGAACGTACTAGTAGATAATACAAATTATTGCTCATTAATACATCGTAAAGTTTTGAACCATTCATCTTAAATTCTATATTTCCTACTTCTTCCTCGTAATCAGTTTTTTCTATATATTTATTAATGACTTCACATATAGCATTAGATGCTATTCCATCTAAACTTTTTTTTATTTTATTTATATTATTTTCTTTTTCTAATATTTTATTTATTTTCTGTTTCCAATCTTCCTCAAGTGCATCAAATATATATCCATTTTTAACTGCCTTTATCCCACTAAAATCCAAAGGTTGAGAAGAAAATGGTTTTAGATTACGATAATTATTGATATCATTAATTATCGGTTTATAGCTCTCATTAACAATAAGTGACCTTTGACTATGTTCTAGTGCACCTTTAGCAAACTTTATTGATTTAACACCAATAAAAATCGCTACCACAATTGAGACTAAACCAATCCAATTGCTAACTCCTATATCCTTTATACTTTCTAGCATTTTCTTTGCACCTTTTATCCCTTCCCATTTATAGGCTTTTTATAATAAGTTCATTACCTCTTGTCTCTCTATCCACTTATCCAGTTTATTTTTCGTGTCATCATTTAATCGTTTTCTTTTACCTGATAGCATCCTTGAAAGCGTTGAATACGAAATATCAATTTCTTTCGCTAGCTCACGAATACTTTTATTATTCTTCTCTTTATACGTGTTCATTTTTTCAATATAGAACTCAATACTATTAGGTATTTCTTGATTTGGTATACTTATTGGCTTCTCTTCAATTACAGGTGGCTTTTCTTCAATCTCGATAATTAATGGTGACTGCTGCTTACTTTTCTTAGTAATCAACTCTTGTTGTAATTTAACAAGTTCATTTGTCGGAGAAATAATTACTTTTAATTTTAGCCAGTAATTCTCAAACCAGTTTTTCCCCTTGCATTTCTCTTCATCAATTTCAGGAGAGTACTTCCATTCCTTAATAACTTGGTCCCTCATAAGATCATCTAACGTCTTTTCAAAAACTTGTCTTGTAAGGCTTGGTTTTCTATTCATACTGATTTCCATTACTTGTAATAACCCTTTAGGACCACCAATACTATATGAATGTGTTAGATGTTGATATGATTGTTGAATACGCCAACGCCAACTTAGATATCTGGTTAATCGTTTGTGATATCTTTGTTGCTTGCTGTTATACTCCAATGCTTTCTTAGATAATAAACCTGTTAGTTTTTCAGAACCATATAGATATTTCGATAAAAAACTACCTGGTGTAACGTTCATACTCTCTATTCCCAATGTTTTATCCGTATCAATATCTTTTGCAATGATAATTTCATCCATTACAAATAACCTTCTAATTCTTTGCTTTTTATAAGCCAAGGTTTCATTTGGATCCTCTTCATTTAATATCACGATCTCATTATCTTCATTTACATAAATAAAAATACTAGCAAGAGCAGCTAAACGCTCCATAATCTTTAATCTGTCTTCTTTTCGATAATAAGCCTTACCATTTTTGATTTGTTTCATATTACACATATCTAATATTTGTTCATAATGTACAGGCGCAATAGTCTTATCATTTTCCGCACTCTTTACCCACAGTTCTGTTACAATATCAAGGCAATCTGCCGTCAAATCATCCATTACTCGTGTTAAAAAAGTAGAGTCAATCAAGGTATTCCATCTTTTTAACTCTTCCCTTTGTAACTTCATATCACCATCGTCATGTGACGATACTACGACTAGACTATTTTGTTTATCCTGCAATTGAGCAATACGTACATTCTTATCTTGGTCATCTGTAAACTTATTCTTAGCAATAGTGTCTGATAAATGGTACATAAACCCTGCATTACTTCGCTCTATGTAATCACTCTTAGCCTCTGTATCTAAAGGTAATTCTTTTGCGACAACAGGCAATTTAATCCCAAATTCCATATATAAATCATCTTTTAGACATTCAAAAATTTCTCCCTTATAATTATCTAATTTTGGAAGAATGTCTATCGCCGATAATCCTAAAGCTTCCTTTTTAGAAACCCATTTCACTAGTCTTTCGAAAGTCTGTGACGAATAAGTTGAGTTGTATATCCTCTGTAGATCTCTTTCTACATCTTGATAGAATTGTTGCCATTTATTTAACACTCTTTCACTTCCCTCAACTCCAGTTAGTAGAGGGTATGCTATATATAAGGTGTTTTGAAATAGTACTTTTAACTTTTCCACTAATAATCCTCCTAATTGCTTCTAATACAATTATATCAATTGCTACTTATCATTCATACCATTCTAATTAGAGTTTCGATAGGATATATTATTATTGAGCATTCCAATGAATATTCCTATTGTTTAGCTAACGAAAATATGATGAACAATTAATATCTTTTTGTAAACTGAAGTGCCCATGAGAAAGGTATCTATCCAGAAGCAGGAAACTTTTATGAACACTTATTAAAGAAAATTAAAATGCAATTGATTATGAGTAGTGGGAATAATATTTAACAAACCTTTTTATAAAGGTTTGCTTTGAGGGTTCAGTAGATTTGAAATAAATTCATTATTTAAGGTGGAATAAAAGTAAACAAATAAATATAAGTTCACATAAAAAAGAAGCATAGAAAAACATTCTATGCCTCTTTTTTTATAAACAACTCAATTCCCATTAATTATTAACTTAAAATCCATTACTAATAGTATAAAGTATTCTTTAAAACATTTATAACTGTGATGCTATAACAGCAATAGAGTTATGTAGTGAGTGAATCAAAACAACAATCCAAAAAGCAGATAATGTAACTTCTACTTTTTCATTCTTTTTTTGATATACCCAATAAGCATAGTTATATAATACTCCAATTATTGCTGTAGCGACTATATAAGTAATACCATCTGAATGAATTAATCCGAATATAATCGATGCTATTAAAATGATAAGAAAATCACGATCTTTAATAAGAGAAATACAACTTAATACCCAAAATAAAAACACCTGAAAAATTACTGTTTCATATACAGGTGCCGCAAATACTCCTACTAAAATCTGTATAATAGCGGGTTCTTCCTTTATTGGATGTTGTTTTATTGCCGGTAAAAATAAATCTAATGGCATCACAAGTAAAAATGATCCCAATACCATAAGTAATACAAACCAAATTATAGGTAAATCAAACATAAATCTATTCAATTTTTCCAGCATATATCTTTCTCCTATCACCTTTTTATATTCATAAAATTATATATTATATTTTCATTAATACAATAAGGTAATAGAATTAAATTAGTATAAATAGTACAAAATAATAAATTCTCTATCTTCTTCCCTTTCGTATTTGTAATAGCAACAATACATTTAATTTTTATAAGTTTACAAAATTCGTTTTACACTAATTATAAGTTAAACATGCGACATCTTTCTCAACTTGCGTACCTTTCCTGTAAAACATGCAACATCTTTCCCATCTTGCGTACTTTTAATATAAAATGAGCAACGCTTTTCCAATGTTACGTACTCTTTTACTAAAACAAGCAACATTCTTCCCATGTTGCGTACTTATTTTTCGCAACAAGCAACACCTAATATTTAAATTATTTAATTTCACATTAAAAATAAGCAACATTTTTCCCAAGTCGCGTACCTATACTACTAATAAAACCAGCTACAAATGCTGTTATATCAGGTGATTTAAAACATTTAATCTAAAACAAACTATATATTTCACAGAAATCCTTTCCCAAGTCGCGTACCCATTTTCGCGAAAAAGAAGCAACATCTTTCCCAAGTTGCGTACCAAAAATCAATTGGAATATCTATAGAGTATTGATATTAAAGGATTTCTCCTATTCTCAATAAATAGCATCATACAAGAAAAAAGCAACACTCCTTCCCAAGTTGCGTACCAAAAAAAAAATCAAACTTTTTTTCTATCCCTTGTGGCTCTAAGGCTCGTAAGGTGTTGCCTTTTTTAAAATTCTCTCTTAAAGGGCACATTTTTACAAAATTCGTTTTGCTATAATCAAAATTGGTATATTTTATAGTCTTTTGGCATATATTTCTGAATTTGTAGAACGGAGGTGAAAAAGATGGGGAAATCATTTGTAATACGAAATCAACGTAGCTTAAATGGGAAAACAACCAATGCCGTGTTAGTAACACTAAAGTCTTGGCAAAAACTTGTAGAAGCATTTGAAGATAAGTACTACAGCTATAAAGATACATATTTAGAAGATATTCTGCAGCACATGACATACGAAGAACGTATTGCTGACGAAGAAGGTTTTGTCGAAAAAGCCAAGCCATCTTTTTCACGTCGCGCATTGTCTGCACTTGCTGAAAAAACAGGAAGAAAACATAAATTATACGGCATTACGAATGCTGATCTTGAAGTTTTCTTATATCTACATAAGAAATGCTTTACTAATGGTGTCATTCCAAATGTAACAATAAATATGATGTGGGAAGATTACAAGCAATATAAAGAAGAATTTGCTTATATCCAACATTCTCAATTCTATATTGCATTAAAGAAATTAAACTTACATAACATTATCTCCATTGAAAACGGAGTAGATGGCCGATATACAATCAAGCTGACTCATTTTATGAATGAGGAAACAGAAAAAGCAAATCCATACGTATATATTAGTCCTGTTGTATTTACTAAGGCTTTCTTTAAGCTATCTGTAGCGGCTAAGAAACTATTCTTAGACATTGCCATGCAACAACATACAGAAACAACATTAAAGCGTTCATTGGACAAGCAGGATGAAAGAGGAAACAAAACTCACTTCGGTGGGATGTATCGTTTCTTACATAAAAAATATCCGCATCAAATCCGTTCCGTTATCGATGAATTAACAACGGCATTACCATGTACGGGGAATCCCCTATTCAAAATTTGCAAAATGCAAAAAGGGGTAAAGCATACAAAACGATATACAACCTTATATCTATCTATTCATTCAGACTTTTTATGTACAAAAGAATCTGGAGAAGAGCAACACAGGGATCCATTTACACCAAAAACCACCTATGCTCGCAAGGCAAAGTTTATAGAAGCAGTTCTACAGGAGATGAATATCGGTGAACTGTCTGCAGACATGAATAAGTTCATTCATGTATTAAAGCATACTTGTCATCGTCAAATCCGCAGTGTAATTCGCGGACTCCGTGACATGATTGATCGAAAAGAAGGATATCCAACGAAAATTGTATATACATTGAAAAAACTATTGCATCAAACATCTCAATATCAAATCCTTGATGCTGCAGCGAAAGAAGGTATCTACCCTCTTATTGCGCAACATATACCAAAAGAGAGAAATAGTGACCGTGAGCAAGCTGTCTTTAATTTCGGTTTACATTATTCTATGTACTCTCTTCACAACATTAAGAAGATGTTTAAGAATGTGCATACACTACTGAAGCAGAAATTTGCGGTACCTGTGACGGAAGAATCTTATCACCGTAATTATTTAAAATATCAGGAAGAAACGTTATTTAGAAAATATGCATATGATCAAGGTGTGAATCTCCATGCATATATTGCTTTAGAAATTGAAATGCGCGAAAAATTAAAAGTACGCGGCCATAAAGAACGCACAATTCCAAGTGATGTACGTGAATGGTTTATTGAAGAAATTGATAAGCTACCGCAAGAGCAGCTGCGTGTGATTGAGCTACCAAAACAGTTTAATTTACTAGAGTTTATGCGTACCTTTGAACGTTTAGTACGTGCTGGTGTAACAATAACCACTCCTGATCAGGTGCTAACCGCAATGAAAATAAAATAATAGCAACTAGCTCTCTATTTTTGAAAAAAACAAAAGTAGAGGGCTATTCGTGTTTATTTGAGTAGTAACACCTTCCTACTACTCTATTTATAAATACTAAATCGAAAGAACTTCATGTAAAATGGAGTCTTTTTTTATGCACTTCTATACAATTTTGATTCTATCAATGCATAACTCTCCACATAATACTAGAGTGTATTCCTCTACTGTATTAAAACCTATCCCATAATACCTACAAAAAATCAAAAGGAAAATTATAAAAATAGTGGATATGAGGACAAATATGATCCAATGTGGATATAATCCTTCTAAAATCATTGTTATTACTAATGTTGTTGTATTTATCTAATAAAAATCATCAACAAAAATGTGAGTTATGTGTAAATAGTGAGTTATGTTCAAAAATAGCAGCCTAATCTGAATAAAATGTGGATAATTAGACGGTTAGAATTAACCTGATTACTAAAATAAGTAAAAAAGTTCTTATTTACGGGGTTGAATATATATAATGCGATTAGTATCAAATTCTTTCTGATTTCATGTAGAAATATAGTAATTCCTTTCTGTTTTTTTGTAGAATTAAACGTCTAATAATCATTGAATTTACGAATACATTTTCTGCTATTTATGATTTTTTAGGTTCTAACATGAAATTTTCCCTTGTGGGAGTAGATATTTCCCCTGTTTTTGATAACCTATAATAGTTTTATCTTTATTTCTTTTTTTATATAAGGTATATATTTATAATAGATTTTTAATATAGCTAGTATAATTGTTAATAAGATGTCCGACCTAATTGAAAATATTTGTAAATTGCGTTATAATAATGGTAATTAAACAGATCATTACCCTCATACAAAAGGACAAACCTACGTATCCCTACCAGGACTAGGTTTGTCCTTTTTTCATTTTAATAAACAATTTATATTGGAGGATTACACATGGCTACACTAAAAGAAACAACTTACATAGAAATGAATACCTATAACGAGATTGGATTTTTTAAAGGGATTGTTTGGGGATTAGTTTTTGTAGTGCCTTTTTGGAGTATTATGATAACTCTATTTATCTGGCTTTATAACTAATAAACAACATATCCAAAAAGCAAAGGGTTGTTTGTCCGTTTGCTTTTTGGATATGCCAGCAACCGTGCGTAGCAAAGGGCGGTAGCAGGTCTTTCACTTGTTTTCTGTTATAATATATCCAAAGAAATTAGGTGATTATATTGAACAAGACAATTAGCTTAGAGAAAACTTTAGAAGATTTCTCTACATATTTAAGTAAAAAAGGCCGAAAACATTCTACAATCCAACGCTATGCATACGATATTAAAGATTTTTATAGATGGTTGAATGAAAATGAGTTACTTTTACATATCAAATCATGGAATGAAATATCCGTAGATGATTATCAAGCGTATTTCTCAGTGTTAGAAAATAAACGAGAATATTCGCTTAAAACAAGGCACAGGATATGGGTGGTTTTAAAGAAATTACACATGTTTTTAGGTATAGTTAGTCCATTAGATGATATTCATCTCTCTTTAATTCCGGATCAATCACTAAATGACAATGATTTTATTACCGAATCGGAAGAAGTACTTTTAAAACAAACCGTTCTATCAACTAAGGGATTAACAGAGAGACAAGCTAAATACCGTCCTCTAATCATGGATAGAAACGCTTGTATAATTAATTTAATAGTAAACTATGGTTTGTCTTTACAAGAGCTTGTATCGCTTAATATGAACCATATACAGTTTGCTAGGAACACTTTAATTGTTCCAGGAGAAAACGGAGTTACTAGATCCATCTTCTTAACAGCTGAAGATACACAACAGCTTTACAAATATTATTCGACTATCCCTGAACCTGTAAGACCTCGACAGCACACAGATAATCCCCTATTTGTGGCATTTGATTTTAATCGAGGTACATATCGATGGGTTTACGAAAATGATGCACCAAAGGCTTTGTCTGAGGTTGCTATACAAAAGATGATTCGACTGGAAGTGAAACGAGCAGAATTAGGTAGACGTATTTCTGCACAACAGATGAGGAATACGTTTATTCTTCGTCTAATTAAGCAAGGAATAAATGAAGATGAATTGGTAAATAAAATAGGTTTTAAAACAAAAATATCTTTAAAAAGATACTATCAATACTTGACGTTATCTAAAAAAACTCGATGAAAAAAACGTAACTCCTATTTCACCGAAAAAGACTTTTGAACTGTACAAAGTTCATCATTTGTTAATTGTTTCTTATTTTCGTTAGATGAATAAATTTGATAATGTACGTCATTTTCATTCCAGTATATATAATGTGATTCATTTTTTTGATGATTAAATGCTTGACGAGTTTTATCAAATGCATTGATCTTTTGTAAAGATTTTTGTGGGAAAACATCCTTTCCTCTTGTTATTTCAACAATTAAGTTTTGATTGTCTTTACTTGAATAAACAACGGTAACATGTTCTGCATTCTCATTTGTAACTGTTATTGAATCTACTTCGAAAGGTAATTTAGTAGGATAGGATATTGGAAATGGGAGTTCTTTTGGTGTAGTGGCCATGACCTCTTGTGATATCGGGTACCAATTTACATCTTTTACAGAACAACCTGTAAGCATGGTGATAAAAAACAAAATGACAAACCAAAGTCTTTTCATTCCGTTCCCTCCTTTTTTATAACGTATGTAGCTTTTTTACATACATTCTGAAAAAGAATGGAAGAAAACTCAAAAAAATGCCCAAGATAACTTCAGTCGAAATTACCAAGAGCATTCACTACATATTTAGTTGAATTGAGCGGTCAAATATTTCAACTTTAAATAGAATTATGTTTTTCACTTCTTGTTTTTGACCGTAGTAAGTCTTTAATATTCATGGTTCCTGAGATTAACAAACCACCAATTACTAAAATTGCACCAAACAGATGGTATATTGTAATACTTTCTTTAAGTATTAACCATGCTAGTAAATAACCAAAAATCGGTGTTAAGAATAGATAGTTGTTTGCTTTTATTGGATCTTTTTTTAATAAATAAAACCATAGTAACATGGATACTATCGAAGTCATAACAACCTGCCAAAATAGACCAATAGCAAAATTCATGTCTAAATTAATATATGGATTTGTATCTAATAAGAAACTTAAAGGAACTGCAAATAAACTACCAAAGATGATTTGCCAAGTATTAATGACTAGACGATCAATCTTCATATCGTATTTTGTGAAACATACACTCCCAATTCCCATAGACAACATGCCAATTGCAAGAATAATGATGCCTGATACAGTGGCTTGCGTATCCTTTAAATACGGATATACGGCAATAAATAAGCCAAATGCGGCAATACACATACCAGCCCATTCTTGTTTTGTTACTTTTCTACTTAAGAACATAGAAGATAACAAAGCAACAACAAATGGGTTTACTGTGATAAATAAGTTAAATAAACTAGATGATACCAACTTTAGTGACAAGAAACAGCAACCTACATACAAAGTGGTATTCAATATACCTAGTACAACTAACTGTTTCCACTCTACTCCTTTAGGCCATCTGTTAGATTTGATAAAATATGTAAAGATAAACATGATAAGACCGGCACTAATTAACCTTGTTGTTGCAAACATTAAAGGGGATGAAGATAAAAGACCAATTTTTGTGGCGATAGCACCTGATGCCCATAAAATACTAAACAATATACCGATTAAAATCTCCATATGAACCATTTTCCTTTCCTACATTACAAATAGTAAAACAACCGATTTTATTAAAATAAAATCGGTTGTTTATGTAAAGAACTTACTTTACTTGTTCTAAAATCAAACAGTAACTTCTTCTTTCCAGTTATCCATACTGAAGCGCTCACCTAAATTACGATGTTCAATAATATACTCACGTAAATGTTTTGCTTTCTGAATAATTGCCTGATCACCGCTTCTTTCTGCAATTTGATCTAGCCAATCATAGCATTTTGCAACAGGGATATCTTTTTCAAAATGAATTTTCGATAAGAAGAATACAACATCTCTAAAATTAATTCTTGAAATTACTTTAGATAGTGAAGTAATTAACTCTTCTTCAAATGTTTCATCTAATTTATCGCGTTTGACAATAAATCTTTCTAAATCACGATTATATGTCTTTTTATCTTTGAAGATATCAGATGGATCAAAATCACTATCAAATACATAGTCCAGGCAAAGGAAAACGCGGCTATCCTTAGAGAAATTAGCAGCTGCATGTCCAATTGCTGCATCTAAGAACCAAATTTCTCCTTTTCTGATACGGAATACTGCTTCCTCATCTGAATGGAAAGCCATTTTATTATCTTCTAAAGCTAAGAAGACACGGAAACGTTGCTTTGTACTATGAGAGAATTCAACGAAATCTCTATGTGGGATAACCATTGCATCCACTAAATTACGTGTACGAACCATTTTTAAATTATCAAAAGTGAAGTATTCTTCAAGAAGTGAGTTAATGTAAGGTAACTGCTTACCATACTCTGTTTGTTGTGCTGCATGATCAAAATCACGATACATTGTATCATTTTTATCATTTGAAGCATTCCATAAAGAGTTGTTCATCCAATAACCTGAACTAAATTCATCATACTCTTCTGGAATAACTGGAAAACTCGCGATTGTAGCTAAATCTTTCTTTAATAATTCCTCGTTTAAGTTTAATTTACCAATGATATAAGATGCCATATTCACTATTCTCCCCTTTAATTATAATGTGAACATTACTAAATCGCAATACAAGTGACCGAATCATCTGATTATGTATTATTTTCAGAATAAAAATCGGAAGATTATTTACATAGACCAATAATATATAGATTATTGGCAACTGATTATTCTTAATCTTTTTGAGATATTCCTGAAATCAAATATATACAATTCATATTGAGAAGCATGGTCACAATACCTACATTTTATATTTTTGTCTGTTTCACAAATATGCGGTACATTTAGATTTTGAATCACTTTTAATACATGTTCTTTGCAAACAAACAAAAGATCACCTTATTTCCATAAAATGATAATTGATTTTTGTAGTTTTTATTTTACCTAGTAAAAGATATTTTAAAACAATTCCTGGTTCGCGCGAATTTACAGAAAATTGAATATTGAAACTACAGATTGATTATAGGGAAAAAATAACAACAGGTCTATACGCGTTTTGCCGAAAATTCCGAATATAAAGAATTGAATTAACATTAAACTTCTATAGAATGCTATAGTGATGCGGTTTCGTAAGAAAAAACTGAAAATTTTGTAAAAAAATGAGAAATATTTATATTATTTATATAACTAATTATTTGGTGTAATACTCTAATTTTGTATCTTAGAAGTGGTATTCTGCCTTCCTTTCTACAAGTTCGAATTATAGTTTCAATTTATTACAGAAAAATAAAAGCCCAATTATTGATATTATCCCCTTTAGGTAGACAGTGTGAAAAAGACCATGTATACACATGGATGTTACACTATTACGTGGAGGGGATTTTTCATGGCGAAAAAAGGTACAACATTTAATACATACTCAAATGAGATAAAGTTATCAGCTGTTCAAAGTTATTTAAACGGTGAGGGAAGCTACGATATGGTAAGCCCGAACTATAAAAAATAAGCATACCTTAACCGTACGCATCATAAATCACCGTATATCATGATTTTTTTAATCAGATATACGGTGATTTCATTTTATCTGCCACATTCTGCTTGGATCATTTTTGACCAAGGCATATATTGATTTAAAATTTCCGAATGTGGATAGATATCAAGATTCGGAAAATCCGTCAGTAACTTCAAGAGATAACGATAGAAATCCACTCCGTTTGCTTTTGCCGTTTCTGCGATACTTAAACAGATGGCGTTGGCTTTTGCACCAGCTTCACTGACGGAAAAGAGCCAGTTTTTTCTTTTATGTGTTTAAGTCCTAAAAGGAAAAACTGGATTTTTGCAAACACTCCGAAAGGAGCGAAGGCTAGTGCTGTGACTTATAGTATTGTAGAAACAGCCAAAGAAAATGGGCTTAATCCTTATCAATACTTGATGTACATTTTCGAGAAGCTTCCCAATGTAGATGCGAGTAATGAGAACGCCATTGATCGGATTTTTAAAGCCTGATTTTCTACTTCTGTCAAAAATGTCTCGTCATATTCAAATTCCTGTACCTCCGATAAATATCTTATATTTTTTGCTGCTTCAATTCCTCGCCTACGCAAGGCTTTCGATTTTACCAAATCACAATAATAAATGGTATTCGCTGTAGTTGGTACTGAGCCAGCTAATTGAGTAAGATAGGTTACGCCGCCCACATCCTCCAGTATCCCTTTTTGATTTAGTTGTTCGGAAACAGTGACCACATCAATATCTTTATAGCCACCCTTTATACTCTTTAATTCTGGTTTTAATTCTTCCTCTGGAATAAGTAATGATAAGGTTTTGAATAGTTTGTCATCACCTTTGTTGCTTAACTCTGCTGCTAATTTATTTACATACCAATTAGGTGCTCCTGTCGCAATTAATCATATCGGCACATGTTTCAACAGATTTTTCAAAGCGATAAATAAATACAACTTCAATATATCTTTGTCCATCTTTCGAGTGCGGCTTAATGACTTCTAATTTTTGAAATAGGCCCGAGATTTACTGGTGTTCCATACAATTATAAATTGTTATACACAACTTCCAGTAGCTTGATAATATTGTCTTGACGTTGAAACAGTTCGTCCTGACGTTGAAATAGTTTGTCAAGAGTTTTCGTTATACTTTGAATGGCATTACCTGTGCCATAAAGTTTATTCTTGAACTCTACAAGCCCTTGCTTTATCTTTTCAATTTTATTGTCAATTACATCGGCGTATGCGAGCCATAGTATAAATTCGTACATAAAAGGATTAGATTAGTCATTCCTAGGTCCAGTTTAAAAAATTGGGTATTGCTAGGCCTAGTTTCGTATTGCAAAAAATGTGCTATTGCCGTTTATTATTTTCAGGATAGTATTTAACAACAAGAGTCAAATTGAACAGTTGTTTTTCAGTCTTTTTTCATATCGAGAAACATATACTCAGTAAGAATGACTTTAGAATAGGAGGATCTAAATGACAAACAACAACCTGTTAAGCTTTTATGATCCATATGTTTATCAGACATTAACAACCATTGTTGGTAAAATTGTTGCTGTTCAAACCATAAGAGGTAGCGTTCGTGGCTCCTTGAAAAATGTATTGCCAGATCACATTGTTGTCGAATCTAACGGAACTCCCTTTTTTATTCGTACCCAGCAAATTATTTGGGTTTTTCCTGGTTAACAAAAAGGAAGTGGAGGGGAAATAATGTTTAAAAGAATAAATAAATTGGCAATTGAACTTCCTATACCCGCACACGGCGATATGAATGCTGCAGCAGCAGTACAAGAACTCTTGGGTGGCAAGTTTGGGGAGATGTCTACCTTAAATAACTATATGTTTCAGTCTTTTAACTTCAGAAATAAAAAAAAGCTAAAACCATTCTATGAGTTAGTGGCAAGCATTACAGCAGAAGAATTTGGTCATGTAGAACTTGTTTCTAATACGATTAATTTGTTATCGGTAGGTAATACTTTTCCAGGGAATCCGGATATCACTCCACTTCAAAATGGGAAGGATGCGAGAAACACCCACCATTTTATTTCTACAGCTCAAACGGCTATACCAGGTGATTCAATGGGAAGACCTTGGACTGGTGATAATGTTTTTAATAGTGGAAATCTGGTTTTAGATTTAACACATAACTTTTTTCTAGAGATTGGTGCACGTACACATAAAATGAGAGTTTATGAGATGACTGATAACCCAGTTGCTAGAACCATGATTGGGTATTTACTTGTTCGTGGAGGAACACATATCCTCGCCTATGCGAAAGCAATCGAAATTGCTACAGGGGTAGACTTGACGAAAATGCTTCCAGTTCCAAATCTTGATAACTCAAAATTTGATTATGCCAGACCGTTCATAGAAAAAGGCTTAAGCAATGTGCTATTCACATGGAGCGAAACAGAATACAGGGATATCGGAATGATTTGGAAAGGAACAAATCCGGAAAATGGGCAACCGCTTGAAGTGAAAATTGGTACTCCTGAAGGCGGACCAATTCCAAACTTAGAGGAGTTACCTGAAGAATTTGCTCCTGGTATTACTAGGGACGATTATGAATTAATCAAAAAACGTCTAATGGAAAATTTATAATAGATTTTTTGTAGGAAAGTTTTTCAACGACCTGGAGGATTTGAAGCAACTATAAGAGGATATTTTTACCAAGCAGCTAGAGAAACAGAAATTAGGTTAGCAAGGAGACTAATTAAAGGAGAACGATTTCATCCATTACTTCCTTTGAGGTAATGCTTTTCTTTTGTAAGCCCGAACTATAAAAAATAAGCATACCTTAACCGTACGCATCATAAATCACCGTATATCATGATTTTTTTAATCAGATATACGGTGATTTCATTTTATCTGCCACATTCTGCTTGGATCATTTTTGACCAAGGCATATATTGATTTAAAATTTCCGAATGTTGATAGATATCAAGATTCGGAAAATCCGTCAGTAACTTCAAGAGATAACGATAGAAATCCACTCCGTTTGCTTTTGCCGTTTCTGCGATACTTAAACAGATGGCGTTGGCTTTTGCACCAGCTTCACTGACGGAAAAGAGCCAGTTTTTTCGACCCATCACATTTGGACGAATGGCATTTTCGGCTGGATTATTATCAATTTCGATACGGCCATCCTTCAAGAATGCTTTTAGTCCATTCGCTCTGTTCAGAGTATATTCAGCTGCTTTTGCAAGCGCATTTTTGCCGTAGAATGGTGATTTTTCAACCCAGTCAAGGAATTTCTTAACGATTGGCAACGCAAACTTTTGACGTTTCTTTCTTCGCTTACTGGGAGACAGATGCTTGAATTTCCTTTCAAGTCGATACAAAGCATCACAATAGCTGACACCGATTTGTCCGTTCTTGCTGTTCGCTTTCATCCAATAACGGCGAACATGCGCCCAACAATTTGCGAAGGTGACGCCTTCTATTTTGTCATAGGCCGAATAACCATCACAGACAATCGTTCCGGAATAATCTTCAATGAAGCTTTCGAGAACAGACCGAGCACGTGATAATGAACTTTGAAACAGGACAATCGTTGGACCTTGACTGGGCACACTTCGATAGACCCAATTGTAGGCGTTAGACTGACCAGATTTGCCATCGGAACGGTTGATAATTTGTGAATACGTTTCATCGACATGTAGAATGGTTTTAGCCATCATCAAAGACTTCATTCGTTCGTAAATAGGCAATAGCCAATCGTGTGAGGCACGAATGACCCAATTGGAAAGGTTCTTATCATTCGTGTTCAGGCCATAACGCTCCCATTCCTTTACCTGACGGTAAAGAGGTAAGTATTGTGAAAATTTATCATACATCACTTTGGCAAGTACGCTAGGACTTGCGATGCTACGTTGAATGGGAGGTTGTGGCGCTTTACCACGTTTAATCTGCCCTTTTTGTAATGAATCGCTTTTGCATTTTTTACATTCATAAGCGTGTTCAATATGTTGAACTTTCATCATTTTCGCAGGAATAAATTTCGCCTCTTCACGCACGATTGTACTGCCCATTTCTATCATTTGATCATGGCAACCGTCACAGATTGTATTTGCTGGATGATGGTGAATAGCTTCTATTTCAATATCTTCACGCAAGGAATCATTTCGTTTTTTTGGTTGAATTTTTCGTACAACAGTATAAGAAATGGTCTGTTGGCTTTGTTCTTCTGTGTGCTCAGGATCAGTAAAAGACGGGTCATCCTCAAATAAGGACACTTGCCCGTCGGGCGTATTGTATTTGGATTTTTCTGTTTTAGAGCCATATAAGAGCTTGGTTAAGTGTTGAAGTTGTTGCGTTAACGATTCAATCTGTTTCAACGATTGATCCAACTTTTTCGATAACTCTTTATTTTGTTGATTCGAATGAGCTAATTGATCTTCAAGCAATCGAATTAATTTCTCAGATTGATTTTCATTCGTAGAAGAAACGTTCGTCACATCATTCACCACTTTCGTTCAGTTTCGTTCAGTTTCGTTCCTCCTATTATAATCAGTTCGAACAGTGAAAATAAAGATAAAAATAACGACTTGAACGAATTTAGAACGCACCTTTTGGCGATGGTTGAATGGCTTTTGGCTGCTGAATGGATAACCCTTCAAGGAGCCAGCGAAGCTCCTGTTGTGAAAGATGGCGTACTTCATTTTCATCTTTTGGCCATTGAAGTTTTCCACTATCCAAACGCTTATACAGCATGGCGAAGCCATCACCATCAAAATACAGACATTTATAGCGGTCTTTACTCCACCCTGAAAATAAGAAAATGGAATCGCCATATGGATCAAGTTCGAAAGAATCTTGAATCAGTGTGGCAAGCCCATCAATTCCTTTTCTCATATCTGTCTTACCGCAAATGATATAAATGTTTTTAACACTTGTATAGTCGTGTTTCACCCATTTTTCAACTCCCTCATGACCGCTTGGATGATATGCTCATCTACACCGTTAAAGAAGGAAATTTCAGCGTTTGCTGTTTTAATCGTGCAAGTAGGATTGGAGGAAAGCACTGTTGGCTTTGTTGCAGAATTATTTTCGTTTTCGGTATGTAATGTAACGGGAACAATGGTTAGTTTTTGTTGTGGCATAGGAAAAGCACCTCCTTTTATTGATACATGTATCGTACCAGGAGGTGCTGCGTGTTTATATGCGTTGTTTGAATGGGGGCTTACACGATATGATAGCGAAAAAATATCAGATTAGAAGCTCTACACAACTTAAAAATTGGGTGAAAAAATATAAAGAACGTGGTGAAATTACAGATACTCGCGGGGAAAATAATAAAACGAAAGGTATACCGAACCCTTTAAAAGGCAAACGGATCCATTTTAAAACTGTTGAAGAAGAGCGTGATTACTATAAGGCTCAGGTTGAATATTTAAAAAAGCAGTATCCAAATCTGTAAATGGGGGCGTACTAAAATATAAAGAACGATATCATATCATTGAATTACTAAAGAGAAAATATCCTGTTATATGGCTTACTAAATTTGCGGGTGTACATCGCTCAAGTTACTATAAGTGGGTTCATACAAAAAGTATGAACAACATGCGACTAGAATCCGATAAACGATTAAAAAAGGTAATTCAATCTATTCACGTAAAGCACAAAGAATATGGATATCCACGTATGAAAATCGCTTTAGAAGAAGAGGGATATTTTATAAATCACAAAAAGGTATATCGATTAATGAGTGAGCTTAACATTCAGTCTATTATTCGAAAGAAGCGTCGCTTCTTTAAAGGGAATTATTCTAATACTTTTCCAAATGTTTTAAACCGTGAATTCAAAGATCGCCAACAAAATGAAGCGCTTGTTACAGACATTACCTACCTACGATTTCAAGAGGGCTTCCGCTATCTTTCTGTTGTACAAGATATTTATAATAACGAAGTTGTTTCTTGGAAAATTTCCAAGCGTAATGATAATGAACTTGTATTAGATACAATTGAAATGTTGGCACAAAAAAGAGATGTGCGTGGAACCATTCTCCATTCAGATCAGGGGTTCCAGTACACATCTCATGCCTACAACAAACGACTTTTAGATTTAGGTATCATTGGCAGCCACTCTCGCAAAGGAAACTGCCATGATAATGCCTGTATCGAGTCATTTTTCTCCCATTTTAAATCGGAGATGTTGTATTTGAATCATTTTAAAACAGAAGCGGATTTAATACAAGCAATTGAAGAATATATTTACTTTTATAACTATAAACGTTTCCAAAAACGACTCAACCATCGAGCTCCGATAGAATATCGAATCTCGATGGCTGCTTAGTCTTTTTAATGCTGTCTACTTGACAGGGATAAGACCATTATATATAAAATATAATTGGGCTTTTAAAAGGTACTAAAAAATATATGATTTCTTTACAATGAATTAATGACTACTTTTACGATATCTATAAATTGTCCTGACCCTAATATAAAGCCAATTGCAAGTAACCCGCAAAGTGTCTTTAGGGAGAACTCGACAGCATCTACATTAGGCTTAGTTAAATTAATAAGTCCGCCTATTCCCATAAACAGTGTAATCAACCCAAGTATAAACTTTGTAATAGGATTTACTCCAGGTATTTCATTTCCTACAAATAGCTGAAAGCAGTAGTACATGCTCCAAATAAAAAATACTATTGTTGGAATTGTGGCTAGAATTTGAATACATCTGTCTTTTAAACTAATTTCAGTCATAAGTATCCTCCTTGAATCCTATATTTATACGTTTCTAATAGTTCTTCGGTAAATATCATAACTATTTTTAAAAATCTGCTTTCTTCTCATTTTTTTTATCGATTTCTTTAATTGCGTTTTCATTTTCTTTAATTAATTCATCAAAGTGTTCTTCCTTATTCTCTTCTATATACTTCATAAGTTTTTTAAATTCCATTAAAATCTCCTCTTGCCTTTGTAATATAGAAAGCACCTATTGAATAGGTACTCTCTAAATATATCTATTATTTATATATCACGCTATAAGAAATGTTTCGTTAGCCATTTCTTTAAGTATTTTTGCAAAGAGGTGATTAGTCTCCTCGGATAGCAACTCCTCTGTTTCTAGCAATCGAGAGAGCCTACTTATAAACTCTGTAGTATATAGGATCTTCGTATTTTCTAATTCATCCGGATTAAATAATTGTTCATTCTTCATAGAATGAATGAACAGCTGTACAAGCATCTTTTTATGTTGTGCTTCTGCCTTTTCATGGTACATCGTCATACCTAACCATTGACGTATAATGCGTTCAGCATCTCTTGCTTCTGTTATATCAAATCTAGATACAACAAAGGTTAGTTTGTTCCATGTAAGCTTTGTAGAATCATTAGAATAATTTGAAGGGAAAAAGAAAAAACTCTGCTGCGTAACTTTCTGTCGTTCCTTCATCCAACGAAATATCTCCTGCTTCCCTAAATGAACATCAATTTCCACGAAAAACACAGGGAATGGAGACGTCGTTTTTTCTTCATTTATTGTACAATCAGGTTTGAACACCAATTCACCAAGACATGCGTGATGTATTGGCTCCAATTCATCTCGATATACGCGAATACCATCTGTGTCATACCAGCCTTGTAGTACTGCCTCAATTTCTTCTTCAGATATAAGACTCGTATTCATTTCTTGTTGAATATAAAGTAGATACTCTAAAAGCATTCTTCTACCTTCTACTGTTAGTCCTCCTGGTGCATAGTCTCCCTTTTCTGTACGATCAAACATAATATAATCATATTCAACATGATTACATATGGAAAACAAGTCTGAATCCCTTTTATTTTCGTTTCTAAGGAGCGTTTGCAGGCTTCGTCTATTCATTACATTCCGATACCGAATATCGTTTCTAATCGAACGTAAGAAGCTTTTCCAGGATTGTAGATAAGCATAGTCCGTATACCCCTCACTTATTAGCTGGGTCAACATTTTATCCTCACCATTCATCATTAGGCAAGTCCAACATCCACTACGTGAGTTTGCAGCTCCACAAGCATTTCCCTGCTGCTTCCCACCTGTTTTTATGCCACATTCAAACATAGCTTGTCCATACTGTATGCTCATTTCTTCCACATCCACACCAAAAGGCAGTATCCCTCTATCTAAAAGTAACATCCATACTTCATCACCGGTTAAAAATTTAACTGGATTAAAGCAGAGGATATTCTTCATATCATTATGACGTGAAAATAAGGAATCATTACTTATCTCATGCTTTTGAATACTATGTCTTCTTCGAGCGCTCTCTTCATTACGAACGGCCAGCATAAGTACACCATCATATTCATCAAAGCATTCTACTGCAGTAGTAGTTTGAGAAGCTATTAAGATTTCTTTCATCTTTCGCTGCATCGGTTTGACCTTGAGAGAGTCAGTACACCATCTCAATCTACTGTTTCCGCTCGGTGGTAAAACGCCTCTGCCTATTACCTTATACCAATATGATTCTTTCATAAGTGGTTTCACACCATGAACGACAAATGGTAGGTTTTGCTCATTTGCATTCTCCTGGATCTTTTGTAATGTCCTTGAGATATAAGCCGTCATAGCAGGTGTTTCTACTCCAACTTCGGAAGTTAAGATATGAATTGGATTTGTACGTTGCTCTAGTGGTAGCTCAGCAATTGCATCCCATAGTAACGTCAACATGGCAGAACTATCTTTCCCCCCACTGTAACCTACAAAACAACAATCGCGAGATAAATAGACTTTTTTCATTTCCTCTTTAATTTCTTTATATATATCCATCATTATATTGTTATCCCCATAGCAAAGTATCATTTCATACTACTATGGAGCATGCCTCCTCTGTTTTTAGATAGAAAAAGAGAGTCCCTATTTAATAGGCACTCTCTTTTGTGTATATCCTCTATTTTTAATCAACTGTGATTTCATGTATATTCAACTTGTTTAACTTTTCCATATAAAAGCTCATTACTTTTTGAGCATGTTGTATAGCGATTAATCCATCTTGAACAGTAAGTGCTTCAAAATACGGATAACGAATGTCTGTAGCATAACCATTTAGCTGCACGCACTGTTCTAAAATCAATGAGAACTCCTCATCTAATTTCCGACACAATTTGTGCAGCATTAAAAGGTTATGAGTTTTAGGGACTGGTCTACCGTTTAGTGCAAGAAACCCTTTTAGAAGTTTTTCCACACATTGTTGACTATGATAACAAATAATTGCAGTAGGGAAAGGTTTCATGTGAGTTAAGTAACCAGCAGAATCTAAATCAGATTTTGCAATAAATACCCACTCTTTTAGATCCTCAGTATTTATTGTCGATAGGTAAGTCTTTGAAGCTATCTCCAACTTTTCCCCCGATCCGCACGGTACGTGCCACTTTCACGGCATACCGCGGTCCATCTATATTGTAGTTTTCTTTTCATCAAAATAATGATAAGTTCTAAGCGAACAACGCTAGTTATTCATGTTTCATTTCCACTTCATTTTGTGATTAAATACAGATTTCCTCGTTTTTGACTAATTTTCGCAATTTATTGAGTTTGCCTAACTGTTCCTCATTGAATTTGTGTTCATTGAGTAGTTGGTTTATGGTTTCTATCTTGGTTGCGTGTATTAGTCTATGGACACTTGGTTTGATGATGGTAAGGTTCTTGTAGCTGTCGTCCTTTGTTTCACTCCATAATCGCTTATGGTGACAATGAATGTCCCAAGGTAAGAGTTTCTCACCTGTTACACTGCATTTGCCTTTTTGTGCGACATAAAGAGAAATTCGGTTGTCATTGTATTCTACGGTTGCCCGTTCATTTATAACTGGATTTTCTCTTAACCATTTCAGTTCCGCTTCGGTTATGTCTGCCAAGTTTTTATGTATCAGGGCTCGTCCTTCTGCGGTGTACTTGTTAATGACTTGCTTTTTCATCATCGGGTTTTTGTGTTGAATATAGGAGATTGGTAGGATGGGACGTTTCATGAGAAATCTCATCATTTTTGACTTTAGATATGGTTTAATACCTTTGTCTTTTCCTTTATATTCTCCTATATTCGTGTATCCATTTGTATTGCTTTTACCTCCAGTTGTTGACTTAGGGAATCTGTTATACATTATGTGGTCAAGATTATGGTTCATTTTACTGAAATCCTGGGAGGCATGCGTAGCTATTTTATAATAGTTGTGCTTACCAATGACCATGCTGTTGTATATGCTGATTCTCTTAATTGTTTCATTAGAGTTTGGGGTTTTCTGTATTCTTCTCACTTGTTTTGCTAAATCTTGTTTTGTTTTTTCCAGTGCTTTTGGGGAAACGTGTGTTACTGCAATGTATCGTGTGTCACCGTTCTTCTTTTTACCTTTCTTTACAGCTTTGAGGGTGAAACCTAAGAATTCACTTTGTTGCTTTTTCAGATTGGTTACTTTAGACTTTTCGGCTGAGATAGGCAGTTTTAGACGTTCTTCTAACCACATTTGAGTCGCTTTGAAAATTTTCTCCGCATTACTACGTGTGTTTGTGAAGATTTTAAAGTCATCTGCGTACCTTACGATGTACATTGGTTTCATCTTGGAAGTTTTGGTGAGTTGTGTCGTTACAACGTCATTGCACCAAATTCCCCTCATGCATCTCGGTTTTACCTTTTTAGCTTTGAATGTCTCCCATTGTCTACTTATCCACCAGTCGAATTCATTAAGATTGACGTTGGCAAGTATAGGACTAAGAATCCCGCCTTGTGGGGTGCCCTTGGTCGGGAACATTGTTGTGCCATCAGGCATTTGCACTGGGGCTTTCAGTATTTTTCGGATAATGACCAGAAGTTGTTTGTCACGGATACCCAATGTCCATAATAGACGCATGAGCTTGACGTGATTTACCTCGTCAAAAAAACCTTTAATGTCTACGTCTACTACATATGTAAGGTTTTGTTTATTTACTCGCACTGATGCATCTGCTAGGGCATGTTCAGCACTTCTGTTTGGGCGAAAACCATAACTTCGGTTACTGAAGTGCGCTTCGCAGATTGGCTCCATGACTTGTAAGATGCACTGTTGGATTATCCTATCCCACATAGCCGGTATTCCCAGGGGTCTGGTTTGTCCGTTGGGCTTCGAAATTTCTTTACGTCTTACTTTCTGCGGTTGGTAGTTTTGAAAGCGTCTTTTAACTTCATTCAAGAAATAGCTTTGTTCCATTCCCTCAATATTCTTTATATTTACATTATCACAAGCTGCAGTTCTACTTCCTTTATTCCCCTTAATATTGCGGTAGGCGAGAAGTATATTTTCGTCTGATATAATGATAGACATTAGGTTTTTGAAAGAATTTCCCTTTGTTGCTTTTTGGTATAGGTTATCTAGGACAGGTTGAATACCGTAGTATTCGTTGTGTCTTAGTTTATTCCCCTTTGGCGCGGACTTAGAATTGCCATTCATGGTCTATCACCTACTCTCAAATTGATTTTTGGTGACCTTTTGAGTCTTACCAGAATCCATGCAAGATTAGATGAAATTTCAGTTCCTACTATATAGACTTGTGGCTGTTCCTCCAGTTCCATTACAGAACCTTCAACGGTCGTGCCACTACTCTCACCACTATTAAGAATACTTCCCTTGGTTGTCCATTTCGTATTCAACTGTATCCGCCGATAGAGATTACTCTCAACGTTGGTGGCTTTCGACGTTCCATTCAGACTATCATTGTTTTAAAGGTCATTTTGACCTCCGATTTAGGTGCTTGCTATACCCCGTGTCTAGCTCCGTTGCCTATAACAACGTTAGGATTGTTAATTATGAGATATCCCCAATCCATTAGACAAGTCTTGTTTTCAGACTCCGAATCATTTCTGATCCGTGTCCTTTTCGAGGCGTACATTCGCAAGTTCGTCAATGGTTTACCACATTCTCACCATGTCGGTTGACAGCATACGGTACTTGGTTAGTTCCAACCGGTTTATTACTCCTGTTGGCTTTCGGTTATACAGTTGTGCACTACGAACCGTGACCGTATATTTTACCCTGCTCTCCACATCACGCTATGCCTAGTGTATGCAGTTGGGAATCTCACTGGGGTAGTTTCGGGGCGTTACTCCTTCATTCCTACCACTTATCTGAACAGTTATCCTGTTCTTTATTGCTTTGATTGTTTTTCCAATTAAGAACAGTCCTCGTTGTCGCTTATACTTCCGTATTGCTTACTCGAGAACGTCTCGCACCTCATATAGGACCTTCCCTTCTAGTGCAATTTTGTGCTCCATGGTTACATTGCGATTAGCACGTTCTTGAAACTCTTCTGGTCCATACACTAAAATATCAACTGGTGTTTCCATTATATCGTAAATACCCCAATTAATACGGTTAATGACTTCCCTTTTTCTTGCTCCTACACCATCCACAACAATACAAAGATCAAAATCGCTATCTTCATTTGGTGTGCCATAAGCATGAGAGCCAAAAAGGATTATTTTTTGGACAGAAGACACGGTTTCACAAATTTTTTGTACTAATAGGTTTAATTCCCTTTGTACTTCTTCGTTAATCCGAATCACCTCTTGGATAATTGAATTATATTGACGTTTGATTATATTATACATACATTTCACTTCTCCCTGCTATTACATATTTATTTTTATATTTTTCTCTTGTTTCCCAACGTTCTGCAATGATTGATAACATTCGTATATCTGCTTGAAATCTTGTAAAAATCCATCGTCAGAGATACTATGAAATCCTTTAAAGTTCTTTCTACACCAATATAAAATGCTAGATTCATCCTTCGCTAAAAAAGAATCCGGATTGAAATGAATCAAAGCCTCTGCTAAACAAGCCAGAAGCAATGGTATCATTTCGGAATCTTGCTTTGATAAATCAAGTACAGATACAACGGTATACTGTTTATATTGGTAGTATTGTAGAACACCATTACACATGTTTGTTGGTGTTAAACTGTGTTGCAATTGAGTGGAATCTAATTGATACACTCTCATCTTGTCCCCTCCTATATCATTACCCCTCAATTGGTGCAGCTTTCATAAAAGCCTTTTGAGCCTGGAAAATGATATAGTGATTCGATACAGTACCTTCATCAAAGAGTTCGTTGACGAATTGAGCAACAGTCATGGCAGCGAACTTATTAGTAATAACGCGCTGTGGTTCTGAAGCAGCTAATTCGGAACAACTTAATTGACTTGGAGCCGTTTCTTTTTTCGTAAAAGCATCCGCAAATAAATCACCAAGCGGTGAAAGAATGACCTCGCCATTCAATTTAACTCCACATACTGCTTGTCCGTTATAACCACTGTTTTTATAATCAGCTATTTGTTGAGGTGTCCAATGTCTTTTATTTACTTCTCTCCAATTATCAGGAACGGTTACAGCTGTATTCCCTACATCGATGTAAAGAAGATTATCCGATTGATGGAAGAATTGATGAAAGACTTCACGAGAAAACATATTATCTACTGCCCCAATTACAATTGGCAGATACAAGTAGTCGTCTTTATGTTGTTTTTTTAATAAATCATATTTATTACCAAACAACTGCTGCATTGTTTCTATGTCTTCTATGTACTGTGACGTAAAGGAAGAGATAGGAACGTTATAGCCAGCTTTATATCGACGAGCGAGTACTTCTGCTTTGTATTTACCAACATCAGGTCGAATAAAGAGTTGATTTCCAAGGTTGTAGAGTAGGAAGCGAGCGCCTTGTCATATTGCTATGATAGGTTTCTCAAAACCCCTCACCGAACCGTACGTACTCCTCTCAGAGTATACGGCTCTCCATCAATTGCTTGTCAAAGTTATTTTTTTCTGTTTTTCGCTATAAGTTCTACTCTCATATCATAGTGAATTTCATTATGGCAATCCTCACATACGGCTAATGTTTTGCGTCTACGGGCAATCATTAATTTTTGCCATTTGGCTTTGCCTTTCTCAACATCTTTCATTTTTCGGACATGGTGCATTACTAAGTTAGAATCGGTTTTACCACAATGTTCACATTTGTTGGCTGACAACCTATCCATAAGACTAGTTGTTGACATATGAACTCTTGAGGCTAACAAGTTGTCGATGTTATTTTCTTGTGTTTTCATCTTAGTTATATCAACCGTTCTAAATCCTTCCCTGTAGAAAGAATGAGAGTGTTGTTTGCCTTTTTTATCTTTGTAATTGACTATGAATACACCGTTTTTGCAATATTTCCCCTTAATTTTTCCGATTGAGCTTTTATATTTATTGGCGAATGTTTTATACATGCTGTATTCTAGAACGTAACTGAATTTTTGGAGTACCGTTGAATTAACTGCATATTTGTAGTAGTTGTACATCCCTCTGATCTGTAATACATAATTATGTAGTATTTCCAAATCATCTAGGTGTGCCATTTCCGGTCTATGCTTTGGTTTCCAAGTTTCTTTCCCATTCACATACTTCATTTCTAAAACATTCAGGGCAAGTAATTTATTTCGCCATGCTTCATGGGGGATTTCAAGTCTTACTTTTAGATTGTGATGTCTTCTTTTTGCACCTTTCACCGAGTATTTGGTAAATAACTCGTTTCTAGTGATATTGACGTTGTATCCAAGAAATGTTGCTTTCTTGCTAGAGTGGGTGATAAGTGTTTTTTCTTCTGATAAAGTTAATTTTAATTCTTCATTGAGAAATTGAGCTATATCAGATTTAATGGCTTTGGCATCATCTTTACTGCCGATTATCATTACAATAAAGTCATCAGCATATCTAACATATTTTAGTGACTTAAATTTATCCGACATTGGATTGTAGTAGGGACGTTGTCCCCTTTCCTTAACCCATTCGTTGACTTGCTCGATTAATTCCTGAGCTTCATTGTGTTTACCTTGTTCTCTTAGTAAGTCTGCTTTCTTACGCCCTCTTTTTATTTTGAGGTGTAAGTATTGATATCTTTTATCAACTTCTCTGTCTTTTGGTTGACCTTTTCCGAACTTTTCAGCGTATTTTTCCATGTATATATCTAGTTCGTTTAGATATATGTTGGCAAGAAGAGGACTGAGAATCCCTCCTTGTGGTGTTCCACTGAATGTTTTGTGGAATTGCCAATCCTCCATGTACCCAGCTCTTAGGAACTTCCATATTAATCCGATGAGTGTTTCGTCATTGATACGTTTTCTTAGTAGGTCAATTAGGATATGGTGGTCGATATTGTCAAAGAAACCTTGAATATCACCTTCAATAAACCATTTAGTTCCATTACCACTCTTTTTAATTTGTTTCAAAGCTGTATGACAACCCCTATTTTTCCTGAATCCATGTGAGTTCTCAGAGAAGTTTGGTTCATAAATTGCTTCTAAGATATACTTTATTACTAATTGGACAAGTTTATCGTCAAATGTCGGTACCCCAAGAGGACGTTTTTTCTTACTCCCTTTTTTATCAATATATACTCGCTTAACAGGAGTAGGTTTATAGTTACCATTTTTAATGTTGTTGATGATTTTAGATACTCTATTTTTTGAGAAGCCATCAACAGTGTTATTTATGGTTCCTCTGGTCATATTACCTGGATTGGCATATATTTCTTGATAACCTTTATAGTAGAATTCTGGATTATAAAGATTTCTATATAATCTTTTGAACTTATAGTTTTCTTTAATAGTATTCTTCGACAAGGTGTTCAATACATAAACTGGATTTCTCATCAGCATCTCGCTTCCTTCCTGTTTATTATCATCATGAACTAATTGACTACCTTCCTTCGCCATCCTGATTTCACAACCATGACCTAACGTAATTTGTCATACGTTAGTGTGATAGGCTTTCCCTATCTCTGACTACTACGAAGGCTCCGTTACCATATGGAATATTCAAGAGCCACATTTCTTGGTTTTTACCTTGAAATCATCCTCTATAGCCATAAATGGCGCTTCCACTTAGGTAATCCCCATTTAGTACCTTGTAAATAGTTTGTAGTAATGTCGGTTGGGACTTTCAATCTTTACTAATGTACTTTAGTTGGTTCTCTAGTGTGAAACACACCTCTCTCCACAAAAAATAGATGAGCTGAACTAGAGACATATCGTTTCAATGTCTATTTCGATATGGTCGTCGATAAGACCCCTTGATTTATCCTTCACGCAGTTTAGCATTCAACCTTGTTTACCACGGTACACCTAGAAATTCAGTCGCACTCATGACATTAGAGTGACTTATCCCGTTGCAGCCATGCTACACTCCCCGTTCACTTTCGATTACGGATAAGGCTACCGGTGTCGGGTTGTTATCTTGTTTCACTTCACCCGCTGATTTACTAAATCAGAGTTTACAAGGCCCTTATGGGCGCACTTTTTCTTCAACCGTGTCTGGATCTGCAACTACAATTTCACCATCCAATTGAAAAATACTCATCATTTGAGCAATATGTTGTAAAATTAATCCTCCGTTTCCTCCAGCACCTACTAATACAATATGTGGTACAATCTTCTTTCCTTCTGCAATATCAATAACAATACTCATTTTTATAGCCCCCTATTTTTCTTTTGATAGTGTATTCTCTAAATTTCGTAGAAATGGAATCGATAAATTTGTAAGCCTATGCACGGTATACAAGTCAAATGAATGCATCACTAGTATCGATGCAGCATAAATGACTCCTACCTCTTGCACAATGCCTACAACATATTGAAGTAAATTCAACTGCACAACAAGCGTGTCTACATATTCTTGATGTGTGTCTAAATCAATATGAGTATTCTTCCTCTGTCCTTCTAATGCTTCATATATGTGATTCATCTCTAACTTGCACATAAATTGAAATAGCTTATAGTCATCATGCGATTCCTCTATTGCTTGTTTATTCTTTGTAAGAACTAACATGTATTGCTTTATCTTTGTAAACATTGAAACGTGAATTGTTTTTAATGTTGTCATAATAAAGAAAGAGACATAAAAATATGTCTCTTTTACGCCCCCTTGTGTATTTATTTTAAAAGTGTGATCCTACTTAAATCGTAATCTTGGCTTATCCCTTTTGTTGCATATTCTCCTGCAAATATAAAGTTAGGATTAATAGAATGAAATTTTCCATCTATACAAGTGCGTACTCGTAGTTCAGGGAAAACATCCTCTATTCTGCCAACAATTGCATAAAGAATAGGAGCCCGTTCACTTTGATCATCTAAATCACTTGGTTCAGCAGAGAAACGATGATGACTGTGTATCTCCATAACTTTCATAGCGATAGACTGCATCTCTATATTCGTTTCTGGGATTACAATTTCAGTTGCTATCTGCTGGCGTGGAAAGTCCATAAAATAACCACGCTCTTTATTGAAATAGACATCGGCATGCACTTCGCAATCACATTTACGAGAAATGGCCTGTGCAATAATAATAAAGTCCATTAATAAAGTTCTTGGAATAAAATCCCCAGGTAAAAAGTGATTCAGCCAAGTACTAAGAAAAGAAAAAGGACAATCTGAAATGGATTGTCCTTCTACAATACTTGCTCCTTTTGCGCCGACAGTTAAAATCGGAAGTAGTGCATTTGTATCCTCATCAAATTTAATGACAGTTAAGCCTTTTACAAATGAGGGATAGCGTTGCTCTAATTTTACGCGAATGTCCTCTGCTTCTATTTTTCTTACATCTGTGGAATCTCCATTTTGAACAGCAATTCCATGTGTAATTTCTTCTTCTGTAAACCAATCTACTAACGGTATATCTCCAAATACTACATGACGAACAACCGTTGTTGTATTGATTTTATCTAGACAATCTGTAGATTTTGAACCAGTAGCTTTCTTACTAGCCTTTGTCTTATTCTTTGCTTTTTCCTTTTTTTCTTCTTTTTTAGCAGCAGCTTGCTCTGAAGCAGCTTTTTTCACTGGTACTGTTGTTTCCTCTACTTGTGTTTCCATATCAAAAAAATCGAATAAGTTTGTCATAATAAAAAATCCTCCTAGTATCTTTGCTTATATATAGTTCTGCTATTTTCAGAAATTCGATGTACTCAATTACTGTCTGCCAGTAACTTATTTTCCATTAAAGTTAATGGCCAAAGTGGTAAATCATTGACTCTTTTGCCATCTGAATTTTGTGTAATACCCTTCTCGTTTAAAAACTTAATAATTCGTTGTCTTTCTCTCTCAATTCTCATTCGTGTTTCATAATCTAAATACACCGTATTTCCTCCTAAGCATGTTGGATCCAATGTTTATAATCTAAACTCCAACAAAATTATTATTCTTAATAAATACTCCCCTGCTTCTAATAAACAATCACTCTAAAGAGCGTGTATTAAAAAGTCATTTCCGATTCCATTAAAATAGAATCATCAAAACTTTGGTTTTCAAATCGTTTAAATAGCTCTCCAACTGGTTCCGTATGAGTATGTGTAAGGTCGTGATTAAAAGAACTTGCAAAAAATAAAACATGAAATGTTTCTAAATCTTTTAAAGTCCGGAATTCAGGTATCACAACTCTACCTGTACATACAGATCCACTAGGATGAACATTAGAATATGGAAATTGATATAATTTCATTCCTTCTTCTAACTCCATATCTTCTTTTACAGCAAAGACAGAGATATTCGTAACTCGTTTTTGGTACACCGTATAACGAAATAATAGACGTGGAAATCCTACTTGTTGAAACGGTCGTTCAAAAAAATGAATATCCCACTGAGCCTTTGGTACTTCAATCCAAACAGCTTGTTTATCTCCACTCTTAGATAACACCTCGTGTTTTATACAACCTTTTGGGAGTACGCCACTAGAGTAATGAGTATTATCTTGTGTACCCTGCTCCATAACTTCTTTTAAAGCTAAATAAAAGTCCTTAAAAGTAACGGCAGTTTCTCCACGTGATAATTCGTTGTTAAATTGCTGAATGGTTACAATTCCTTTTGGCTCTAAAGCATCAAATATTGCTACTGTCTTCATTTGTTATGTCCCCCTGCGTATAGATTGTTTCCACTAAATCTAGTAACATCTCAAATTTATATGGTCCGTATAATGGTTCCTGGCCATAATAGAGATACAGAGATTCTTCATCAATTTGATAAGAATGCTGCACTGGATAACAATCTAGTAATTTAGAAATTTTTTCTTTATGCTTCGGTGATATGCCGTCTATTGTTTCAGCTATAGCACCCCATGTGTCCTCTGCTGCTTCCTTTATTTCCTTTAATGGTATGTCGAATAGTGTAGAGAGCTTTTCATACTCTTCTTCATCAATTGGAAAAGCTTCTAAGCCCATATCTTCGATCATGTCCGTACCCAATTCTATAAATCCTTCTTCATGGTCTAATTCATAGATATTCTCTCGGTCTAAATACGAGGGAGAATACTGTGTTACATCAATCGAAAGCTCATGCATGCTTTTAAAGTAACGTAAGATATGAAATTGACATGAATAAAATTTAGATAGATTTATGTTTAATAGGTTCATGGAAAGTAAGAAGATGACAATCGTATCTGTTGATTCTATGTCCTCCCACCTTATTGTTTGGTTTTCATCTAGAAAGTCCACACAAGTTTGGATTTTACTAATTGTTCCATGAGAGATTTTGTTGAAATCTATTTCTATATCTTTAGAAAGGCTTTCTAATATATATATTTCCTCTTGATATCTTTGTTTAATTTGTTCCCAACTAACGATGCTATAAGTTTTGTTTAACTTAAGTGATAGTAAGTAGTTTGACATCGCTACATTAGATGAATAGCTAAATAATTTCTTCATTTTTTGGCCCTCTGTACTAATTTGCTATATTTTTTGTTAACTGTATCTCTTCAAAGATACGAAGTAACATCTCAATTCGTTTAATTGCTGGAAAATATGTATCATCATCATAGAAAAGGTAAAGTTTTTCCTCATCAGCTTGGTAAAGCATACGTATATCAAACTGATTCTGGATTGACTGAAAGAAACTTTGATTCTCTATCTTGATATTAGAGAGCATTTCACCAATTGGACTCCATGCATTCTCAACAATAAGGTTTATCTCATCCATAGATATATGAAATAAATTCGAATATTGGATTAAGGTATCTTTATCGTCGCTATCTACCTCTTCGTGATGTAATTTCATATCTTGAAGTAAGTCATCACCCCAGCTTTTAAATGAATCCTCACAATCGTATTCTTCGAAATTATCTTGTTCTAAATAAGTTGGGTAATAATCTTTTACAGGAATCCCCAATTTATACATACGTATAAATATCTCCATAAGATAGAATTGCGATGTATAGAAGCAGGAAAGATCAGTATCTAAAGATGTTTCCGCAATCATAATTATTTCAAGTAAGGTTTTCGAATCAATTAAACCAATTGGGAAATTCGAGTCTTCCTCTAAATAAGAAACAGTAGCCATTACTTGTTGAATGGATCGTTCTGAAATCTTACTGAAGTCTATTTCTCTTGAGTGCTCTAAACAATCTAATATATAGATTTCTTCTTCATGCTTCTTATCTGCAAGTAATTCATGCAGTAAGTGAGCATTCTTTTGCATTTTTAACGAAAGTAGATACTTTCTTACTTTCTGGTGATTGTATGTAAATAATAATTTCATACCTGGTTCCCCTTCGTCTTTTCTCGAATCATTGCCGCAAGACGGATTATAATTTCATAATAAGAAAGTACCCATTCATCAAATGAGTACTGTTCATAACCATCCTCTAGAAATTCAATCAAAATATGACTGGGATACGCTTCACTTTGATAGGTGTTAAACGAAAATTCATGTAACACGAATTGAAAATCAGATTGTGTTATATGTTCCGAGCCTATACATAAATAGTAACCAGCTGTATCGAAGTAACATCCTTCCGCAGCCATAGAACTAATATCCGAAGCGAAATTCGAATACATGTCTTCTGAGCTAAATAACGTCCCATCTAACAGGTCTTCTTCAGTTCCAAAGGCAAAGTGACAAAATATACTTGTTTGCTCGTTAAAACGCGCAAACGACTCGAATAATAGTTCACTTGTGATATGCAACTTGTCCCTGTGAAAATCATTGATATTGATTAAGAATGGGATGTTATATTTACGAATTAATTTTTGTATGCGTAGTATCCGTATGTATACTTTCATCTCATTTCCTTGATTAAATAAATATCTCATCTTCTAGCCCCTGCTTTTCCACATCTTCTAGTTGTTCAGTGAAAAGATGTAAATGTAGCATTTCTTTTAATTCACAATCTGGACCATTTATACGAAATGAATTATCACTATAAAACGTGACATAATGTCGTAGCTGCTCAAATTGCTTTTCAAATTCATCTATATGTTCTAATGGTATGTTTTCTAAATCAGGCATTTCGTTCGCAATAAATCCATTTATAATCAATTCAAAGGATTGACGAAGTTCTTGATTATTAGGAAGGACTTCTTTTGACTGTAAAAAGTCAAAGAAGTCACTGTGATTCATACTCATTTGGATGCCCCCTTACACGCGAACCGGTAGAATTAACTGCAGATTAGAGTGAGTTGTATCCTCTGCTCCCACTACCACGATAGGTCTCTGATTACTAATCATTTTTATCGCGATTGTTTCAGAAGTTATCGTTTGTAGTGCTTGTAGCAGATATTCCACATTACAAGCCAATGTAAATGCTTCTACTTGATTACATGGAATTTCTACACTTGCAGTACCTACTTGAGAATTTTGTGGTTTAAGATGGATGCTTTCTTTTCCTTCTGACGTAAGTACGATTAAGGAAGAAAATGCTGAAAGCTGCTCCAACGTATTTTTAAATTCTTCACGTGATAGTTGTATTTCACTTTTAAATTCGTCGGGTACCATACGTGCCGTATCGGGATATGTACCAGCTAGTAATCTAGACTGATAGATAATACTTTCGCCACGGATCAACAGCTGTGTATCACTAATGAGCTTTAATTGTAAATTTGTTTCACGATTAAAGAGCTTAAGAGCTGTTTTAAGAGACTTAATTGGTAACACGACTTCACCATCTTTTGCGATAGTGATCTTTGTACAATCAAAATGTAAACGGGCTAAACGGTGAGCATCAGTTGCTATACTAAAGAACTTATCATCAACTGATTTTAAGTTCACACCTGTTAGAATCTTACGTGTATCCATTGCAGGAATAGCATGTAACGTTCCGTTGGCCATTGATACAAATTGTTCTTGTGAAAGTGAAATCCAATCTTCCCCTGCTTCGATTTTAATTTCAGGATATTCTTCGTGATCCATGGTACAAAAGCTAAATTGTTTCTTCTTACTTTCTACAATCTTTAGCTCATTGTTTTTATGTTCAAGACCGATGAATTCACTTTTGAATTTCTTAATCGTTTTAAGTACCGGAGCAGCTGCAAAAAGCACCTTCCCCGGTTCAGTACAATCCCCACTGTTTACATTAAAGCGAGTTACTAATGTTACTGTTTCTGTACCGTCTGAACCCATTAGAATCATTCCCTTTGAATTACAATCCAATAAAACACCTTGTAATGCCGGCATTGGGTTTTTAACGTCTACAGTAGCACTTGCTTTCTCTAATTTTTCAATAAATAATGTACGGTTAATAGTAAATTTCATAATAAATCCCTCCAAAAAGTAATAAAAAAAGAACAGACCTCATATCCTGTTCATTCGTTTTCCTGCTATAAAACAAAGCTTTACGCGCTTTGTTGTTTTTTTAACTGTTGTATGAGTTGATGAATGGCTTCTGTATGATCATGAAGTAACCATTCTCTAAAGGATGTAACATCACCAGGAATAAGAGCTGATAACCACCGGTTAAGCTGTTTCTCATTTCCAGGACGGATATTCTTCGCTTCGTGAATCAACTGTAAACTAGTTAGAATTCCTTCTAAACCACCAATCGTCGTATCCTCAAATGTTCTTGCTTGCGCATTATAATTGTGATTATAGGCAAGTAGAATTTCCTTGGATGTAATACTTAATGGTTTTGCAAGCTCTTGTATGTTTTGAATTAGTACACCTAGACTTACTTGGCCATTCGATGGTTCCTTCTTTGAACTTCCTTGTTTATGTTTTTGCTGTAACATAGTAGGTGGTATAAAATAATATCCTTTCTTTTGATAAGAAATATAGATACTATTTGGGCCATTACTACATGTAGAAAGTTCTACTTTAGTAGGTTTTACATTATAATACCGATAGGTAAGCCAATTCTTCAGCATTACCTGTTAAGAGTGGCTTTTCCCCCGGTCCACACCGTACGTGAGACTTTCACCTCATACGGCGCTCCATCTAATAATCAAATAGCATGAATTTTGTTCCTGAATCGTTTCAGTTTATTAATTTCCTTATTATTCAAGATGCTGCTCATATCAACTTCATTGTGTATTGCCTTGTGAATTTCCTTATCTACACAGGCTAGATTTGGCAGCTTATTGACTTCTTCTAACGGGAGATTAGGATTAATGTGATGAACATGCAGGTTGTGCTTCCCAAGTGGGACTCCTGTAATTCTACATTTTCCTCTATCTCTGTTGAACGCATATCCTCTATTCATAAAGTACTCAAAATTGTATCGGGGTGAATTCACAAGTTTTTTCCTGACTTTCTCAAGGAGAGAGAGGCTTGTAATTTCATCTAGTCTGACACTGAACTCCTTTGTTCCCTTTCTTCGCTCGATTAATTTACGTCCCGAAGGAGAGTATGGAGTTTCATTTTGAACCTTTTGTTTATATAGGTTTTCGTTCATCTTGGTTAGGTTTAAATGCATAATGCCAATGTAGCCAACTTCGGTTTTAATAGCTAAAGTCTTTTGTGTCCGTTTAGGGTATTTGTCCGCAAGGTTAATACACTTGTTGATAGGATGTAAGACCCCACCACGCCTAGATAGAAGATTAAAAGTCTTTTTTCTTAACTTATAACCTTCTCTATCCATTATGGGAGATTCGGTGGCATATGAATAATAATTTATTAATCCTCTAACCTTTGAGTTATAGGCTAAGATTAGCTGTGCATTACTCAGTTTATCGTGGCTTAATCTTTTGCCGAGAGAAGTGAGTGTGGCTCTGAGTTCTTTTACTTTTCTTTTAATCTTCTTATCAGAAGGAGTTATTTGGCTGATATATCTTGTCTTTTTATCCTTCTTCTTTTTTCCTTTTACACCTTTTAAGACTACCTTGTATTTGAAGCCAAGAAATTCTATTGGCTTATGCCTGATGTTGGTTATTCTTGTTTTCTCTTCGGATAGTTCAAGTTTAAGTTCTTTCTGAAGAAAATTCTTGATAACAGTCTTCCATCTATAAGCATGGGATTTGTTATTAGTGACTAGAACCCAGTCATCAGCATATCTGATTAGATAGCCTGGCTTAAGGTTAGAAGATTTTAAACCTCGTAATTTATGATCGTGTTTCGAATACTCATGTCTGGTTGTAAATTCTTCAAATTGCTTGGCAACCCATTTGTCGAAGGAATGTAAGTATACATTTGCTAAGAGGGGGCTTAATATGCCACCTTGGGGTGTACCATTGTCATTTCTAATGATATTTTTGAAGATTCCAGCTTTGAGGAATTCCGTTATTAGGCACAATATTCGTCTATCTTTGATTCCCATGCTCCATAGTTTTTTTATAAGAATCCTATGGTTTACTTTGTCGAAGAATTGACGAATATCACCTTCTACGATCCAGTGATACCCAGTGTTATGAACAAGGACTTTTACTCTTTCCAACGCATGATAGGTAGTTCTTTCTGGTCGAAACCCAAAGCTGTATTTGAAGAATTGTGCTTCGAGTACAGGCTCTAAGACTTGCTTCATCATTTGTTGAATTATCCGGTCTTCTATGGTTGGAATACCGAGAGGTCGTTGTCCGCCATTAGCCTTTGGAATAAACACACGTTTTATTAGGTGCGCCTTGAAATTTGTGAGTCTACCACGAATTAACTCGATAAGTTTTTCTTCGGATAGTCTGAGGTAGTCTTGGATTGTTTTTCCGTCTACCCCTGGAGTCATGGAGCCTTTATTGCTTTTTAGCGAGTGTATCGCAGTGACAATATTAGGTTTTGACATCGCAATTTCAAGGAGAGATGTGTGTTTGATTCTCGTCTTTTTTTCCATATGCTCTTTTGTTTTTGAGTACAGCTTGTCTAATGTTCTCTTTAATTCTGTTTCTGATTCAAGAGTATTTTCTAGTTTTCGCACCAAATTGCATCACCTCTTTTGCTGAGATTTTGCTCTAAGGTTTAGTCGGTTACTGTTACACATTCCTAGAATAATTTTGCCTTTGCATGATTATTAGACTTGGGCCCTTCCCTCTAGTTATATTACATAACCTTCTTTGGTACTATGACCCTACTGCCATTGGTGTTAAGGAACTTCAGTATTGTATGTGTAATACCTTATATCCACGAACCGATAATTAACCATCGTATGACGTTCTCACCAACTTCAACTGTTCCACATGTTTTAGCCTTACATATAGCCTTAGGACTCACCTTTATGCCGTCAGTTACTAATGAACTAATCGTAATTTGATTCATTAGATGAATAGGGTATAGTCCCTATCCGCAGATTTGATATACCTTATTATCATTTCCACAACTGAAAAGGTATGGTTTTACCTCCTCCATATTTCTAAGGAACGGATAGTATCGACACGTACATTCAGTGATTCGCCAGAATCTATGATTCATTCTATCCATAGCTATTTTATGGCGTCCCGATTACTTTTCTTACCATGTTCCCTGAGGAATTTAGGTTCGATTTTCACCGCCTTCAACGGGCTCATAACAATGATAGGGTTCTCTATTATTGCTATCCGTAGTATTAGACCTTTTCAAGAGTTTACGATGTTCTTGCAAGACTTACTTCCGAGTCTTGATAGTCAAACATGCAGTTAGAACATTTTATAGTTCCCTCGCTTTTATATAGTGTGTTTCCACAACTTTTTGTGCGAGAACAGTTCACACAAGGTATCTTCCTACGCCCCAAAGCACAGCAGCTCTTTTTAAACTATTTGAAAAGCCACCTTTTACAGAACTATAGTCAGATTCTTCACTTCCATCCTCTTTTGATATCCAACGTTCATTCAAAAACACTGATATGGTACATTTCGTTGCTTTCTCACCCCATTTTTCATACGACACCTGCCAGTTATCAATACCAAAGACTTCATCAAATCGGTCCTGAATGGCGCGTGCGTCAACAAATGGAGCTACAAACGCAAAAAAACGACCTTGGCTTTCAAATGTATTTATAATTTTCCATCCTAATTGTTCGACAGGAAATTCAGCTTGTAAACTTTCCATTATATTTGTCATAATAATCCTCCTGTATTACTTGTTATTTCGAATCTGGGTGTTTCCACTCTTTCTTTCGAAATTCATCAATCATTTCACATATAATTCCTCTGTTTTCATGAAGCAGCCAATCCTCATGGGAAGTAATATCTTTCCCTGATTGAATGGATAGACGCTTATTCAAATCCTCTATACTTTTACAACTGATATTCCTTGCTGCATAAATGAGACTTAAACTTACTTTTAAATCTCTTAAATAAGAAATGGTAATATCCTTAAATGTCGTAGCTTTCGTATTGAAGTTTTGATTGTGCGCTTGCAACATTGATACAGAACTGATCCATAAAGGATTAGCTAGTTCTTTAATTTCTTTAATAATGTCATGTAAATGAGCATCATTTTGTAATTTCCTTTGTGATTTTTCCATGACTAAATTCATGATGTTTCCCCCTAATTAATAAAATAATTGCCTAAAGTGCTGGCTATACAATAACTCCAAACTTGAAGACAACACAAAAAGGGCTTCTTCAAGTCGATTAAAAATGTGTATAGCAAAATAAGCTATATATACACTAATCGGCTCAAAGAAGCCCTTTCATAAATGAAACAAGACGCAACTTGCTTCTACAACTCAACCACAACACAAAAAAAGGTGTGGGAATAAACGGAATCAATTAAACAATAAATATATCTGTATATTAAACTATCTTTATTTTTAATGCAAGTAAAAAAGAGTGAAACAACCGTATCACTCTTTCATCCATAGTATATTATTTGCTCCAAAATTCATTATAATACCAAGCTCGATAAGAAATATGTTCTGATACATCCATTATTTTCATACGTCTTCTATGATTTTAGGGTGAACAGGTATACTATATATCTTCGCATCGTCTGGTTTCATCATATCTTCTACTTCAATTTTTACAACTTTTAGATGGTACGGCATACGACCATTACTAAAAATATCCCCTACACAAATTGTCCAAAGACTTGTTTCTATTTCAGTTACATTATTCATTTTATATTCTCCTCTATAAATTAATAAAAAAGACATTGAACAAATACGTCCAATGTCTTTTTCCCTCTTATATACTAGTTAACTCAAAGTATAATTTTTCTGGTTTTCCATACATGCTAATTTCATTTTGATATACGACAGCTAATGGCTGAGGCATCTCAATGCTTTCCATATAGGATAATGAAGCAGCTGCTTCTATTTTTTCTTTAATCTCATTAGGAATGGCTGAATAAGATAAGCTATTCATTTTACTTCCTAATTTAGTATCTGTAGCAGCTTCATAATAAATTTCGGTAATTATGACCTCATTATCATCTGGATCATACATATATCCTCGGTTAACTGTAATCATATTGTAGTGCTCCTCTCAGGTTTACATTTTCTAATTCCTTGTGCTTTTAGCATTGCAACAAGTACCTTACTTATATATAAATCCCATATTTTCTATAGTTGCATTCCATTCTATAACTACTGTACTATGTCTCTTTTATAAATTGTTCTTAAAAACGGAGAGTTCAGAAATTCTTAACAAAAGTAGGATATGATAAAGCCCTGGATTTGGTTATAATTTCTTACCGCTTTTAATATTTGAGATTCTTTAAATTTGCTTTTTTACAGTGTAATTGCATAGACCCAGGAGCCTTTTTCAAGCCTGAATGTATCAAGATCTTTATCTATACGATAGAAAACATTCAGTTCATACTCTGAAACTACTGCAAAATACATATAAACTGTCCCTTTACCTAAATATTCAATTCTCTCAATTGACAAAGAGAACATATCCCTCATAAGTTGTTTACAATGTAAAATCTCTTTTAATTCTTTTTCAACATTCATATATATACACCTACTTTATTAAATTTTTGGTAGTAAATTTGCTATAACACATGGTAAATCTACAATCTTTTGACGATGATAAATTTCTTCTACTGTGTCATAGATTGCTATATGCCCATAATCTACCTTTACTCGCTCACGCAAACCTAATCGATTAATATTAACGTACTCCACTTCTCCATAATCACTCTGCGCTTCCATTAAATAAAACCCTACTGCCTCATATGGACTATTGGCTGCAATAATTTTTATAGCAAGTTCTTCTCCATAACTAACCTTATAAAATTTCATTTGTACTTCCCCCTTGAAATAGAAAAAAGCACCTTAAAATTGTGCTTTAATCACTTTTATTATTCGTTTAGCCTAAATGGTCTAATACATGTATTTCCTAACTTAAAGACAACACAAAAAGGGCTTCTTTAAGTCGATTAAAAATGTGTATAGCAAAATAAGCTATATATACACTAATCGGCTCAAAGAAGCCCTTTCACAAATGAAACAAGACGCAACTTGCTTCTACAACTCAACCACAACACAAAAAAGGTGTGGGAATAAACGGAATCAATTAAACAATAAATATAGTTATATATTAATCTATTTTTATATCATATTCAATTGTTTTAAGGAAACAAAAATAAGAAGGGAATTTATATATAGTTGTTTTATGTACCATATAATAATGCCCCTGTTTCAACGTTTATAAATCCCCTCTTATTTCAGTTCTTGTTGTTACACCATGTACTGCATTTCAAAATAAAGTTTTTCTGGTTTTTGATTTTGGTCTAAATGACATAGTATTTCTGGAATGGTTTGTTCTTCTACTTCCATACTTTCCATATAAGACATACTTTCGTTTTCTTGAACTTTTTTAAAAATGGAAGTAGGTAGTTTGTCTGCAGAAAACACACCCATTTTGCTTCCTAACTTTTGTTCGGATGCAGCGTTGTAGAAAATTTCGTTCACAATGACCTCATTATCATCTGGATCATACATGTACCCTCGTTGTATACGTAGCAATTTGTTACTCCTTTCAAATATATTCCTTTACACGAATGTTTATATTTGTATATATTGTTTTTCTGTATAAAGGTGTCAAAGAATATTATTTCGTAAAATCCGTAATTTGTATAGAGGGAGATACAGGATAATTCGTTTTCTTAAATTTTTTTTAAATATTCCACGCTTTTTTATATAACAAACAAGCCACCCTTTAAAATGAATCAATAGCTTGTAAGGGCGGCTTAGTTTGTTGCGAATAGCTTTGTATTTAATTGTTTAATCTCTCCTTCTGCAAGGGGCTGGTAAAATGCATGTTGTAATCCTTGTATATGCAAGGTTTCTCCTATACATAACAATACTTTACCAGGGAGCAGGTCGAGTAATAGTTCATTATTAATTTGCTTTGCTTGGTTTTCAGTAGAAACATAGATAACTAACACTGTAGGATTGTTTCCTAAATCTTGCATAATAACATCTTTTCCTGATTCTACGAAATCTTTCCATCGAGCAATAATTCGTTTTAAACGATCCTTTTTATCTGTTAGTAGAGTGGAGTATACAACGAAATTAAATATGTGATTTACTCCGCCTTGCACTGCAAAACTTAAAGGAGGGGTAAAAACCCCTTTACTAATAGATGGATGCATAATATGACCTAAAAACGATGGAGCATAACGCAGGTGGCAGATTAATTCTATATCGTGCCAATAACGTAAGTGAACATATTTACCGTGATTATCAATTCGTTCTGGGGCAAAGAAGAACATATTTCCTTGCCAGTATTTTAAAAATTTGTAACCATTGTCGGATAACGTATATGTTTCTTCAAAGATCTCCATTTCAAAACTCTCCACTTGCCATTTTTCAATTAGACGGTAGTAAAGTAATCCTTGAAGTGCATCATTTATTTTCTTACGAGAATATTTATCCTTAAATAAATATAATAAATGATTAAATCGAACAGATGTATGAACACCAATGAAAGCAAGTAAGGTATACTGTTCTTCTGTTAAACGCTGCTTAAACTTAACCAATTCGTCAAAAGAATGGAATACATAGGTTTTATCCAGTTCATGTATCCGATATATTTGAAGTCCCTGTACATCCTCACTTGATAAATGAGGAATAGAAGGGACATAAGTGGGCAATTGTTTCTCTATTGTACGCATAGTCATCCATTAAAATTGGAAAATTGACGAATTAGTTTTTTTACTTTGTCCCTGCGGATAATTTAGGATACGCACTGTACCTTTTCTATTTTTCGCGTCGATATTAAGCAGCTCACATGTAACAATCGTTTGATTTTTCGCATCTTCTACAGTTGGATTAGCAAGATTACGGCTCTTAAGTCCTTTAAACTGAATTCCTGGTGCAACCTCTACGAAAATACCCGCAATAGCGTCTACCCCTACAATTTTACCTACAAATCGGTCACGGCGTTTCTTTAGTTCTAACAACTTTTCAATTGGATCTGTTTCTAGTTTCTTTTTATTTCCTCTAAATTCATAACGGCCATTCTTTTCCCCTACTTTATCGATGATAAGTTCTACAACATCACCAATGACAATATCCTCCGGACGGACGAATGTATAGGACCAGTGTGAGTACCGTACACCTATTGTTACACCGTGTACTTCAACTAAGACTGTTTGTGCAGATGGGATATGTCCTGAAACGGTTCCTGTGTATACCTTGTTGCCCTCTTGCGCTGTCACTTCTTCATATAATCTTTTTTGAAGTGCCAATTCTCCTGCAGTGATAGATACAACAGCAAAGTTGCCTTCCTCCGTTTTTTGGAAGTGTTCAATGATTAAAGGCTTGGTTCTACCAACTAGCCATTGAGGATTTTTAGGAACATTTATACCTGCCTCTGTAATGGGGCAATATGCTGTTGTATGAGTACCAATTTGCATTGTAAGTACTTGTATACGCTCAGACTTTCCGTTTTTAGTTGGGAATAGCTTTTCAGATACGACTGTAATCAAGCCTTTTCCTACAGTACGCTCACGTTTCATACGGGCTAATTCCTCTAGTTCATGATCACGTACTCGCTCAAATTGATTAAAGTTTGTTTCTAGCACTGTGTCACCTTGTAGGTTCTCTGCTTCAAAAGCCATTCCAAGTTCTTCTACAGTTTGAGTGTTTGTCTTATCTTCTGCCATTATATTTTCCTCCTAGAACGTAAAAAAGGACACACCTGTACCGTTGGGATGGTACGTAAGGTGTGTCCTTCACGTAAATTATGGTTTATTTATATAGTTGTTAATACAAATATAATGGTATTTCTACTCAAATGCAAGAATAATTTTAAAATCATAAGTTTGCTATAGGTTAAATCAAAATCTAGAATGCAGCCTTACTAGGGGGACCGCTAGTATTTCGGAAAAAACACGCTAAGAGTATGCATAATTTTATACAATTTTTCGAGTAATTCAGTAACAAACGAGAACCCTAAAACCGCGCCAAGATAGGAATGTATAAAAAATTGAATAGATCCATAGAACAAAAAAAAGCGGACTCCCTGTGAGAGTAAGGGCCCGCTTTTTTCCTCTCTACCAATAATGATGCGTTATGTTAACTGTACTTGTATACAATATACAAAACAAAAATACTTTTTTAGATGCAAACACATATAAGATATCTAAAGTTATAGATGAACAAAATGTACTATTGAAGAATATATAAAATATATATCAAATATATATCAAATATAGTACAAGCCTATTCATTACATCCTTAGTAAAAATAAAATTTTATGGCTTTTGGAGGAAAACATATGCCCAAAAAAGTTCTCTTGTTTACAGATTTGGGAATTGATGATGTGTTTGCTATTCTGTACACCTTTTTTCGTAAGGATATCCAACTTGTGGGGATTGTAGCGGATTATGGAAATGTATCGAGAGAGAATGTTATAAAAAATATTAACTATTTGAAGTATATTTCGGGAAGAAAAGAGATACCCGTATTTCTCGGTGCTTCTGTACCTTTAACAGGTATATTGGTTCAATATTTTCCTGAAGTACATGGAAAAGTAGGACTAGGACCTATCATTCCACCTGAAATCCCTTATCCAATTTATCCCATAAATGATATTTACAAAATTATAAACTCAAATTTAGACGATCTTACAATTATCAATTTGGGAAGACTTTCATCATTGGCTACGTCATTTATTTTGAATTTAGAAGCAATGCGGAATGTGAAAGAATACATTTGCATGGGTGGAGCCTTTTTTTACCCCGGAAACGTGACTGCTGTGGCTGAAGCTAACTTTTACGCAGACCCTTATGCAGCAAACTTAATTCTGCAGCATGCGAAGAATTTGACAATTATTCCATTAAACGTCACCCAACACGCGATTGTTACACCTGAAATGGTTCAACAAATTGATGCATTTCACCGGAATACACAAGACCTTGCAGGACTCATCATCAAACCTATGTTAGACTACTACTATAATTTCTACTCTAAATCGAATCCTGGCATAGGAGGAAGCCCTATGCATGATTTTGTAACAATATGGTATTTGTTGAATCCAGATGCAGTTCGTCTGTCAAAAGTGCCCATCAAAGTAATTCCCGATCAAGGAGAAGGATTTGGTCAAAGTATCGCAGACTTTCGTTTTGTGACAAATCCAGGTTATAAAACACATAATATCGCTTTTCAGTTCAATTATGAAAGATTTAAGAGAGATATTATGGAAACATTTTTAAGGAAAAGACTATAGCATATCCTAAGTAAAGATAAAAATACATATTTAAAAAAGAATTATTTATAGTTGGATGTATTGTAGTTGCTATGAGTTTACTAAAATAGAACTTCCTATATCGAGAATTATGGTGCGACAA